>DATNOY010000065.1:0-13114 GCA_036703495.1 Coleofasciculaceae cyanobacterium | reverse complement strand
CCTCGCTCCGCGAGGCTTTCAAAAAATAATCTGGCTTTAGCCGAGTGCGAACCGCTATGGAGACGGGGTCATCGGCAATCAGGGATAGGGAGAACTGAGCAATCACACGACCTACCAAAGGCTGGGTTAGCTTGTCTTTGGACAAACCCTTACTGCAGCGGCATGGGTTCTGGCTCGATGGCGGTAGCAAAGCTCAATGTGCTGCCGTTGCTTGGTTCGCCCGTTGGCTGCATCACTGCCCACTGCTCAACATTCATGCGCAGTTGCAGTAAGTCTGGGCGAGAATAATGCCCGACGCTATCCATCATGCGTTTACGTTTGGTGATTAGAGACAAGTCCAGATCGGCGATCGCCATCCCTTCACCTTCAGTAATCGGCGGACAGAGCGGCACACCTTCGGGGCTGATGATGGCCGTGTAGCACCCCCCACTCAGCACCCGTTGCAGCTTCTCGTCTGCGGTCACCTGACTGACTTGTTCTGAAGTCAGCCAGCCTGTTGCATTAACGACAAAGCAGCCTGCCTCTAGGGCATGGTGCCGAACGGTCACCTCCATTTGATCGGCAAAAATCTGTCCGACCATAGAGCCAGGGAACTGGGCACAATGAATCTGCTCATGCTGAGCCATCAGTGCAAATCGCGCTAACGGATTGTAGTGCTCCCAACAGGCTAAGGCTCCCACTCTGCCGATCGCGGTATTTACCACCTTTAATCCAGCACCATCGCCCTGTCCCCAAACCATTCGCTCATGGAACGTTGGGGTGATCTTGCGTCGCTTCAGCAACAGCGTGCCATCGGCATCAAAGATCAGCTGCGCATTGTAAATCGAGCCATTGTCGCGCTCGTTCACGCCTAGCACCACAACAATCTGATGCGATCGCGCTGCCCGACTCACCGCATCGGTCACGACGCCCGGAACCTGAACGGCTTCTTCATAAAGCCGCATATGCTCCTTGCCCATTAACACGGGCGGCTGCACAAACGAGAAGTAGGGATAGTACGGCACAAAAGTTTCTGGAAACACAACCAGCTGCGCGCCTGCCTGTGCAGCTTGGGCGATCGCTTCCAGCACTTTTTCAGTGGTGCCTTCCCGGCTAAACAGCACTGGGCTAATTTGTACTGCCGCTGCTCGGACGATTTGTGAATGGCTCACGGCTTCTCTCCTCGGGAAAGCATCTAAATTGAGTTGAGATTCGCGTATCTTGTTGAGGGCTTGAAGGCAGGAGCGATGCGCCGCTGGTGATGAATTGAACCCTCTGCATGGCTCGCCCCTGACCCTATCTGGAACCTGCCCAGCGTTTCTCCCGGTTTCTACTGGAACTTTAGGATCTACAGTGTCCAGGTATCTAAAATGAACGCACCATCTTTGCGGTGAATCAGCACGAGATCGAGAACATCCAAAGGACTGATAGGACGCACACCTGGAATCAGCGAAGGTTCACCATGTCCATACAAGGCTTGCAGGGCAAAGCGGCAGGCGTAGACTTTACCGCCTTCGGAGATGAATTTGCTGATCTGGTTATTGAAATTCTGATGTCCTGGGAACGCTTCATCTCCTAGCTTAGGGAAACCCCGCTGTACGCCCAACGTTACCCCTGGGCCGTAAAGCAAAATAGAGGTTTCAAAACCTTTGCGCAGGAGCCGGGTGGCTTGCAGCAAATTCACAAAACCAATGGATCCCTCAAAAGCAACCGTGTGAAAGGTGACAAGTGCTTTCTCACCGGGTTCTGCCTTCACATCGGGGAAAACCTTCTCTTCATAATCAACCAGGAAATCACCCGTTTGATGAGCGGGCTGAGTTACTTCAGGCATGACGTTGCTCCTAAGGACGACAAATTAAAACTTGCTAAACCAGAACATACAGCCATAGCCAATTACATGAAGATGGAGGTGCAGGAGCAAACCCCTGTTCTCAACGCTATGGCGATCGCTGTACGTCAGTTCAGAGCCAGCAATTTCAAGGCTTTGCTATGTGAAGCGTAGAAGCAACAGTTGAGTCTACTTGTATGCCTTGTTACAAAATTTAGAAGTCTGATATTAAGGACAGGCAGAGCGATCGCATTTGGTCTGGGGCGGCTAGAAATGCTTGATTGTACCTGTCTATTTAAATAGGTAATTAAATATGGCGCTTCGCGTTCGAATAAAGTACGGTTCTTTTTTGAGAGCCGCGCGGAGCGCGGCTCTCAAAAAAGAACTTGTACCTCACTAGGTAGAGAACCGCTATGGGCAAGTAGTCATAATTAAACATAAAACCTGAAAACCCTGTGCAGCGGGCGGCGCAGGGCTTTCAGGTTTGGTTTTTAATTACGCCGAGGCACTCAAATATAGCGGTTTTCAATTAAGTGAAGGACAGATTATTTTTTGAAAGCTTCGCAGAGTGCAACTTTCAAAAAATAATCTGGTTCTATGAGCGCAAAGCTCAGGCTGCATTGCAAAAGGGATGAGATGCTGGTTAAGCGAGCTTCTCATCCCTTCTCAAAGTGTTGATGTGGCCAAGTGTTGACGTGGCTGAAGATATCTTTAACGGGGGTTTACCTTTAGGAACTCTTAGCCGCAGTCAGCTGTTTTTCGGGCAGCGTAGTATATTGAGCCACGATTTGGCGGAACTGTTCGCCCTCGATCGTTTCCTGCTCTAGCAGCATATCGACGAGCGTGTCCATTAGTTCACGGTTTTCGCGGATAATCCGCCGAGACTCGGAATAGCAACGCACCGCGATCGTTCTCACCTGTTGATCAATCTGGGTGGCTACTTCCTCAGAATATTCCGATCGCGCCATCCAGTCGCGGCCCAAAAAGACTTCGCTATTGCCGCTTTCTAGCGCAAAGGGTCCTAAGTCAGACATGCCGTAGCGCGTCACCATTTCTCGAGCCAAATTGGCCACAACTTGAATGTCGTTACTGGCTCCCACGGTGATTTCGGCATCCCCAAACACCTCTTCTTCAGCGGCCCGTCCCCCCAGGGCGATCGTAATTCGATCGAGCAGCCAGGAGCGGGTATACAAGCCGCTGTCAATCATTTCTTCGTTGAAGGTTTGCTGGGCAAAGCCACCAATGCCTCCCGATCGCGGAATAATGGTGACTTTATTCAGCGGATCAGAATTTTTCAACAGTGTCATTAGCAGCGCATGACCTACCTCATGGTAAGCAATTAGCCGCTTTTTCTTGCTGTCTAGCAGAGGAGTTAACGTCATGCCAGTCGTAACGCGATCGATCGCGTCATCAATCTCTAGTCCGGTAATCGATTCCTTGCGTCGCCGGGCTGTGAGAATGGCCGCTTCGTTGAGCATATTTGCCAATTCTGCACCGGAGAAACCGGGGGTGCGTCGGGCAATAGCCTCCAGCGATACACTGGGGTCTAGCTTTTTGTTGCGGGCATGAACTTCCAAAATTCCCAGCCGCCCTTTGTAGCTGGGCAAATCAACCTGAACTTGGCGATCGAACCGTCCAGGACGCAACAGGGCTGAGTCCAGCACATCCGGGCGGTTGGTTGCGGCAATAATGATGATGCCCGTATTGCCCTCAAACCCGTCCATCTCGGTGAGCAATTGGTTGAGGGTTTGTTCGCGCTCATCGTTGCCCCCGCCAATGCCAGTGCCCCGCTGCCGACCCACGGCATCAATTTCATCAATGAAAATAATGCAAGGTGCATTCTCTTTGGCTTTTTTAAACAAATCGCGAACCCGCGAAGCGCCAACCCCGACAAACATTTCCACAAATTCAGACCCGGAAATGCTGAAGAAAGGTACCCCTGCTTCTCCGGCGATCGCCTTAGCCAATAGGGTTTTTCCGGTTCCGGGTGGGCCTACTAAAAGAACACCCTTCGGAATTTTTGCCCCAACTGCCGTAAACCGTTCTGGCTTTTTGAGAAACGTTACGACTTCTTGAAGCTCTTCTTTGGCTTCCTCAATGCCTGCCACATCATCGAACATGATGCCCGTTTTGGCTTCCATTTGAAAGCGAGCTTTGGACTTACCAAAGTTCATGGCTTGCCCCGATGAATTACTCGTCCGACGCAAGAACATCAGTAGAGCAATAACCAGGACTAGGGCCAACAAACCATGGGTAACCAGCCAGGCCAGGGTGCCGCCGTCTGTAGAAGGCTGAACTTCCAAATCCACCCCATTTTTGCGGGCTGCCTCTACCAATTCAGGATTGTTGTCCCCAAACAAAACGACTTCCTGAGGCGAACTGTCTTTGGATTGGTTTTTCAACCGGACTTCCGCAACCCCTCTGACGGGATCAATTTCAACCTTGGCAACTTCTCCGGCTTCAATTTTTTGAACAAGTCCGCTGTAGGTTAACCCGCCGGCATTACGGGAGGGACTCTGGGCCATGCTGGGCGGAGTCACCAACGTACTCTGGAGCATTAACCAGACTGCCGTTACTGTCCCCGTTACCAGGGAACTCTTTAGGGGGTGCTTCTTTCCACCGAGCTTGCCCATCAACGCCTTGTCCTCAGCCTGCTTCATATTTTTTCTATCGCTTTTTGCAATCTGCTACAACCTAGCGTTTCATCGACTGCTGGCTTAGTTGACTGGGTGTTGACTGGGTTCGGTTAACTGCATGGATTTGTGAGTTAACTGACTCCATTCTGGACCCTTGAGGCAGCAGCCTCTAGAACTAGTGTAGCTCTACCCATCTTAAGTGACAGGTCTAAGCAACGGTCTATTGCTCTTTGCTTTACAAAACGCCCCGCAATTTGCGTGTGTTTTCCACTAGGCTTTGGGCGAAAGTATCAAATCGCTGAGCCAGGCTCTCATCTAGCAATTTGCCGTCCTCACCAAAGGCTTTCCAAGCTTGACCGATCGCCACCTGTTCTGGAATCGTCCAGGCGTGAATCCATCGGAGTATAGTGCGCAGATCATTTAGGGCATTGGTATTGGGTTGTCCTCCCAAAACGCTAATGACGCCAGCCACCTTATCTGTAAACTCCTCGAACCCCATTAGATCGAGCGCATTTTTGAGAACGCCACTGACGCTGCCGTGGTACTCAGGCGTGGACAAGATAATGCCATCTGCTTGCTTTACCGCCTGGCTCAACTTTTCTACGTCAGGATAGTCGGGATAGGCTTTGCTGCCATCACAGAAGGGAAGGTGCAGCGATCGCAAATCCAAAATTTCGACTTCAGCCCCTAAGGCTTCAACCCGCTGCGCAGCGGCATTTAACGCCAGATGGCTGTAGGAACCAGGACGTAGACTTCCGGCAATACCCACAATTTTGACCATGAGTTGAATCCTCCATAAGGACAAGCTGATCATACAAACCGTGATAGGTCTATCCTAAATTTATTGTAATTAAATGTAGTCGTTACGATTACATTTAATTAGGCTTTGAATTCAGCGGCTTATGAGATCGGCGGTCAACTGCGTCAAGTACAAAAAATTTTTGAAGATCTGGCAATTTCTGCATTTGATTCTTTGTAAGAGCTGCTATCTGCCTGTTCAAAGAGAAGTAATCGCAACTTGTGGTGATGCCTTAAAAAAAGAGCCGGCATTGCCGACCCTCTAAACCGTTCAATTCTATGAATTGATAGGGAACTTCTAAATAAAACTTCTAGAAACCCCTTTAAACATCTACGCCCCGTTTGGAGGCTGCATCTTGGATCGGGTGATTCTGCGAATCTTCGGATTTATGCCCATGAAAGCGAATACCTAGAAAAATATCGTAGATGAAACTCCAAAAATGTTTGCCTTGAAGTAACCCTAACGACTGGTGGCACCCTTTAGCGTCCAGCAGGGGACGAGTCGCCTCATAAGCAGGCTGATACTTGTACCAGGGAATGGAGGGCCAGAGGTGATGGATCAGATGGTAGTTCTGCCCCATGATCATAATGTTCAGGATGGGGCTAGGATAGACCCTCGCGTTTTTCCAGCGATCGCGCTCTTGAAAGGGACGATGCGGCAAATAATCGAAGAAGAGTCCCAACGCCAACCCGACCACCAAAGCCGGAGAAAACCAGAAGTTAAAAATATAGCCCAAAAAATCATAGTGAATGGCTACAGCAACGATCGATACAAACAGTAAACGGCTTAAGAACCATTCCAGCAGTTCATACTTACGCCACAGTTTCCGCTTGAAGAAAAACACCTCATGGTAAAAAAAACGAGGGGCAATCAACCAGAGCGGCCCGTAGGTTGAGACAAAGTGATCTGGATCATTGTCTGGATCATTAACGTTGGCATGATGCTGCATATGCACCCGAGCAAAAACGGGATAGGCAAAGCCCAGCATTAACGCACTGCTATGACCCAAAATCGCATTCATGACTGGATTACGATGCGCCACATTGTGGGAAGCATCATGAATGACTGTGCCCACAATATGCAGAGCAAGCGTAGTAGCGACAAAGCAGCACCAATCTGGCACATGCCATAGCCAATACCCCGCTGTTGACGCCATAACCATCAGGACTGCCGCCAAGAACATTAATAAAGTTGGGTTTAGCGTACCTGGCGGACCCAAAAATTCTTTCGGTACAGTCAGGGGCTTCACTGCCTCCGACACCATGTTTTTCCTCTCCTTACTCAATCACCCTTGCGTAGTATCTTGTAGGGCAGGTCACTTAGTCAATCATCCTGCAAGAATTTGATTGCCGCTTCGCAAAAGGGCAGATAGGCTTTTTACTAATATTTTAGAAAAGCGATCGTGCCTGGGTCTGCAATGGCGACTGGGCAACAGCGACACTAGGCGCGAATGGCGAAAAGTTGCCTATGGCGCTTTGCGCTTGACTAAAGCCACACTATTGTTTGAAAGCCACGCGCAGTGGAGCTTTCAAACAATACTCTGGACTACACGCAATTGCCAACCGCTATAGACTCACGCTGCGGGATGAGCGATCGCTTAGCGGTTAGCGCTAGCCAAGTAGCGTCAGAGGGAGTACGTCATTCGTGAATAGTGCCATCAGGCATCTTGGTTCTACTCAGCCCTGCCTTGTTCAGATGGGCTCCTTGAATATTGGCTCCCGTCAAATCTGCTTCACCCAAGTATGCCCCATCCAGGTTTGCATTACTGAGATTGGTCTCCCGCAGATTTGCTCCCGTCAAATCTGTGCCGCGCAGATCAACACCGCTCAGATCGGCTTGATTCAGATCTGCCTTCCGCAAATCTGCGCCTCCTAGATTTGCTCCACTAAGGTCTGCTCCACTCAAATCAGCCTGAGTCAAATTTGCTCCACTGAGGTCTGCTCCACTCAAATCAGCATGCGTTAGACAGGATTGAATCATTTCAGCATGGTTTAAATTGGCTTGATTCAACTTCGCTTGATTCAGGTGAGCCTCTGTCAGATCTACTCCCCGTAAATCGGCTGCAATCAGCTCAGCCCCTATCAGCTTTACACCAATCAACTTCGCATTGGTTAGACAGACTTGAACGAGACTAACATGACTGAAATCTCGGTGTCCTGTCGCGTAGAGTTGCAAAATCTCTTGCGCATCCATAATTTTGTCCTTTTAATGTATAAAAATGGGTATGTTGAGAATTCTTCTGAGAGATAAACAATTTATGTGAATCTTGATTGCCTTCAGAGTTGCTTGTAGTAGTCTCCATTGCTACTGAAATTGCTATTAAATTGCCAACCAATTCTCGCGACAGGGTACTCTAATACCATCCAAGTTTCTGCTCAATCGCCTGCTGAGAGAAAAGTGGGTGTTTTTGTCCTATCAAGAAACGTAGACTGTAAACTACCCCAGGGCTAGAAGCCGAGAGCTTTCAGTAGCCCTGATGCGGTCTGCAAGATTGCGACAACACCGAACCTCCGAGGGGGTTGACAAATGCCGATCCAACGCTTGAAATCATTTATGAAGCCTTGTTCAGTTTTGTTTCTGGGTTGTTGATGACTCCGCTCTCGAATACCTGTCAATTCCTCAATTGCAATGACGGCATTGTGTTGAAGGGCAGACAGGAGAATCAGCTTGCTAATGTTATGGTTTAACCAGGTTTAATAGCGTTGCTCACGTCCCGACAGCCGTTGCACTTTCGTTAGCGAAGCCGTTTCTTTGGAACTAGCTTTTTCTGGGAGCGATGCTTTGACTCTGGCGGATCTATCTCGAACCTCTTGAATCTGTTTCCCGTCCCATGTGCCTCCTGCAGATGTAACTGCAATATCGCGCCGACCAAAATCAACCCCAATCACGGTGTCAGATTGAAGGGGGGTAGGCGGCTCATCTTTGATCTGAATGTGGACGTAGTATTGCCCATCTTTGTGCTTGCACAGTTGAGCGCTAGTGAGCACTTTGCCTGTCAACTTCCCCCGCTGATAGGTGCTGGCAGAAAACTTGATTCGCTCCCGACTGCCTAACAAAGTCAGGCTAACCGTCCAATCCTTTTCACGAAGCGAAAAGATTCGAGCGTCGTAGTCTGCACTAGTAGGAGCAAAGTTTTTAACTGACTGACCTTTTTGCTTTGCGCTCTTGCGATCAGCAGCAACACGGGCACAAGCACGAACCGCCTGATTTGCACTCAAACCAAACTGCTGACGCAGCGTTTGATAAACCAGGCTTTGAATAGTCACACTGCTAGATATTTGTGGCTTGACTTCCTGATGGGCATAGTTGCAAGCATCCGCAAACGCTCTCAAGAGTGCATCAATTTTAGATGCTTGCTCTTGAGTTGGTTGCAACTTACAAACTATCGTCAGAACTTGTTCCACGGCTTTAAAAAGTTCACATGTGACTATACTTTATTCTACATTAAAACTGGGGTTAATCCCCGATAGTCCAAGGCGGCTCAAGCCTGCGATCGCTGACTTCCCCCCATTTGAAAACGGGGGCATCCGCTCGTTTTTCGGTGATCAAAGAGTGAGGAAACTTTTGAACACTTTTGAAGGTACAAAACAAAATTGAGCGATCTGTGAAGATGCAGGAGAGTTTAGCGATATTCAGAAACTTTTATCCCGCTCTTTTCTGCGGGATGCCTATCTCGTAAAAAAGAGCGGGATAAATTTAAGTGAACGATTTTTCGAAGCTCAGTCAGCAGGGCGATCGCACCCTATACGTAAAGTCTGCGATCGGCTTCCAGTCTGAAGTTCAGCCATTTCTCAGTCAATTCCCTTTGAGTAAAGTACAGATTAAGTTTTGCAGGCCCCCCGCGAGGCCTGCAAAACTTAATCTGGTTTGAGTCGAGCGTGAAGCGCTAGATAACTTTCTACTTGCTTATGCTCCTAAATGCCTGTTGCTGCCACTGTGCCATGGCGCATTAGCGTTGAACAAGCCCATTTACGCAATCTTTTCATACCCTGTTAATAGCTTTATCCCCCCTTTACCCTGGCTCAATAGGTGATACGGGATACAGGACTGAAGCCGCTAAGAGAGCGGATCTCCGTCCCCTTCCTCCCGACTTGAGCGGCAGCGGCCATAAATAACTTTCGTCAAAAAAAATAAAGTTCATCTCACCTTAACTGATATTTTCATCCTCTCTCTAGGAAATTTACGAATTTCCTAGAATTTTCCGCAATACTACTGAAACAGACTGAGGTTGTTATGAGGTGTGCAAAAGCTCGTGCTTCTAGTCTCCATGGACTCTGGCTGTCTTAAGGCAGGTTGCAGAGTGACTAGAGGTCTCCATTGAAATATCGGCTTTTTCAGTACTTTCAACCTAACATTTCCAATCCAGACACCTTATTAAGTGACATATAGCAACGTGTCGCACAGAATAAATTCCCTGAGACTGAAGATCAGGGTATTGCCAGGAGAAGCCCCTGCTGGGGTGTAGATACTATAGAGGATGGTATGAACACTCACTCTTTTGTCAGTCAAAGCAAGAAATCGCATCGCATCGGTGGCTCTACTGGAACTACTGCAAAAGCTCAGATCGCTCATCATCTCCGAAAACGGTGGCAACCTAAGCCAGAACAAACCCGTCAAAACGCTTCTGCATCTCGCCTCAGCCCGGCTGAACAAGATGCACTGATGCGGCAGCAAGCGCTAACCTGTGCTCAACAAGGGGAAACTGCAGAAGCGATCGCCCTCTTTAGTGAACTGATAGAGCGTCACCCTGACAGCGCCATTGATTACAGCAATCGGGGTCTGGTTCACTTTCAAGATGGGCAGCTGGATGAAGCAATTGCCGACTATGACAAAGCGATCGAGCTCAATCCTTTACTGGATAGCGTTTACAACAATCGCGCCAACTATTACGCCGCTCAAGGACAATATCTAGAAGCAATTCTGGATTACGATGTTGCTTTAGATCTCAATCCTGCCAATATCCGGGCTTGGATTAATCAAGGCATTACGTTTCGCGAGTTAGAAATGTACGATCGCGCCTTGGAAAGTTTTGATATGGCGCTTTGCCTCAACCGCTTGGAGGGACACATTTATGCTGAGCGTGGGCGAACCTACCATTTGCGGGGGGATTGGAACTGCGCGATCGCAGATTATCAAAAAGCGCTGGCAAAGCTGCCTCAGCCCATGGATGCAGTTCGGAATTCTTCAGTGCGGTTGCGCCTGCACGTTGGCGGTTGGATGACGGATTTGCTGAGCTTGTCCCTTGAAGAAGATGAAGCCTGGAAACTGTAGGCTGAAGCCAGAACTGAAGAACTAGAGCCTAAAAAACCATCGCATCTACCTTATTCTGCATCTACCAGCCTTAGATTCCCTGATCTAGTTTTCCTTAAGAGTGCATGCACTGGAGCACATGCACCGAACGCATCACCTCAACTAGTCAATTGAAATCGACTGAGGCCCGTTGCTCTTACCATTTGTGCCATTTTCAGGAGTCGGGGAGGCAGAACCGACCTGTTGATCTAGCCAGCTCTTCACTGGATCCTCCGACAGGTTTAAGCGCAAAAGCCCAGAGACAAAGCCACCCAGAAAAGCGACAGGATATCCGACGAGTTCCTTGAATACGGGCGTTAGTTCATCTACAAACATCCTGAAACTCCTTTCACACGCCAAAAATAGGTTTGCTTTATCCTAACGCGAAGCGATCGAATTAAGCTTGAATTCAGCCGGAATGGACAAGGTTGAAGCCCATCCAGGACTGCTGCATCAGCCCAGATTTTCTGATGCAGCGTTAGTTCAGTCGCTCGATCAAATGATCGCCAACGCGCAGGGCATTGGCCATGATGGTCAGGGCAGGACTGACGCCAGCCGTCGAGGGAAAGAAACTGCCGTCCACCACATACAGATTGTCGATGTCATGCGTTCGACAGTTTAAGTCCAGTACCGAGGTCTGCGGATCTTCCCCAAAGCGACAGGTGCCACACTGGTTAGCGACTACTTGAATTGGTGAATCGCTACGCGGGTAAATGCCGCGCTGGAACACAGAATGCTCTGCTGCTTGATCAACGGCTTTCAGCACCTCAGTCCAGCGATAAATCAGGCGATCGTGGGCTTCAACATTATTGGCAGTGTAATCCAGGTGTAGCTTCTGCCCCGCAATTCGTACCCGATTGTTGGCATCAGGTAAATCTTCTGACTGCAGCCACCAGCCGATAGAGTGAGTTGCCAACTGACGCAATCCAAACCCAGGCATGAGTCGGGACAGCAGGGACAGCAGGGGCGGTGCCTCTGTGGGGATCATCTCCTGCAGGACATTGCCTGTGTTCTGGATATGGCCCATGGGATAGGGATATTCCGGCTCTCCCCAGTAGAAATCATTGACGCAAATGGTCTTCTGAAATACGGCGGGGTTTGGCGTTGGGCTGAGCTGCACCATAGCGGTGATCACATGTTTCATGAAATTGCGCCCAACCTGATTGGAGCTGTTGGCCAGTCCAGCGGGATGCTTTTCGTTGAGTGATCGCAACAGTAAAGCGGCCGAATTCACAGCCCCGCAGGACAGCACCACCAGGTGGCCAAAAAACAGGTAAGATTGTCCGCCAATTTCGGCTTCCACCGCTTTGATCTCGCGCCCTGAGGGGCTGGTGTGGAGGCAAACTACTTTTGCCTGCGTTTTCAGGGTCACGTTGGCATGTTGCAACGCTGGAACAATGCCATCCACCTCGGCATCGGCTTTGGCATGAAGCTTACAGGGAAACCCGTCGCAGGTGTTACAGCGAATGCAGGCACTTTGCTGCGGATCAGCCTCATTTAATTTCAACCCCAGAGGCAAGTGGGCTGGATGCAGTCCCTGATCGGCAATGGCATCACAGATCTGCTGCATCCGAGGCTCATGACTGACGGGAGCATAGGGATAGGTTTCGCTGCGGCTAGGCTCCGTGGGGTCATCCCCCGGTTTCCCATGCACATTGTAGAGTTTTTCGGCTTGAGTATAGTAAGGTTCAAAATCTGGATACTTGAGCGGCCAGGCTGGGGAAATGCCTTCCTGGTGCTTCACTTCTTCAAAATCTTTTTCTCGCATTCGCAGCAGCGCCGCACCATACACCTTGGTGTTGCCCCCCACCCAGTAGTTTGTCTGGGGGCGAAACGGTTCTCCTGCAAGGTCATACCACTGCTCCTGGGTATGATATCGCTCTTTGCGAAATACCTCAGTCGCATCCCAATTTTCTGCTTCTTGGGGCAGAAAATCACCTCGCTCTAAGATCAAAATTTTCTTGCCGGTGGAGGCGAGTTTGTAAGCTAATGTACCTCCTCCTGCACCCGTACCCACAATAATTAAATCATACTGCTGGTCATCAATAATCATCTGTCTTCTCCTGCTGGTCGTACCTAATTAAAGCGACTCCTGTAGATGCTGCTTGGAATTAATATTGAACACGAATTGAACACTAGTTCACTGCAAGTTTAGATCACTGCCAGACATAGATCAGCAGGAATAGAATAATCCAGATGACATCTACAAAGTGCCAGAATAAAGATGTGGCATTGATGCCGTAATGACTGGTGTCGTAGTTGCCGGGAATAAAGGAGCGGATCAACATAATTCCTTGCAACAGAATGCCGGTAAAGACATGCAGCCCATGAAATCCGGTGAGCAGGTAAAACATGCCGCCAAACGTCCCGGTGGTGATGCCAAAGGACAGGCTCTGCCATTCTGTGAGCTGACCTAGCAAAAAGTAGGCTCCCATGGCAGAGGTCGTCAGCAGGAGGGCGCGAAAAGCCCAGAGGTTTTGGCGATCGAGCGCTTTCTCAGCCAAGTAGATGACAAAGCTACTGGACACCAAGACGATCGTATTGATCGCCGGATCTCTGATCTCTAGACCCGATACCCCTGCG
>DATNOY010000064.1:0-11504 GCA_036703495.1 Coleofasciculaceae cyanobacterium | reverse complement strand
TAACACAAGGCAGTGCAGTCAGATCAGTAAAACTACTATTAGCAGTTCATGGCGATCGCAATGAAAGGCAGAACTTACCCCTATGATTGAGATGGAATAGCACTCAGGGTGCTGATATGCAGTAATGTCATACTCTGAGAGGTGCCAGTGGTACCGTGCTTTTATTGCAATGTAGGATCCAGCTACCTGCCGCAGGTGATGGTAGAAACTGGAAAGGTAGATTAGGGTGCATCAAGACGTTGTTACAATTCTCCTGCCAGGGAGCTCTGACCACCTTTAACCAAGAGATGAACAGAATCCAGCCCCGGATGTTGACATGCTTCTCATTGGGCGATTGCCTCAGCTGCCTGAACACGTTCCAGGTGCAGGGGAAAAATTTTTCATCCAAATGCCCTCAAATAGAGGAGAACGGTGCATGAAGTCTCCAGACCACACCAAGCCTAAAATTCTGGTTGTCGATGACGAACCAGACAATTTGGATTTGCTCTATCGCACCTTTTACCGCGAATTCAAGGTGCTGCGGGCAGAAAGTGGTCATGAAGCGCTCAGTATCCTGCAGCAAGAGGGCGAAGTGGCGGTCATTATCTCTGACCAACGGATGCCTTCCATGAGCGGGACGGAGTTTCTGAGCTTGACTGCCACCCAGTATCCTGACACGATTCGGATTATCCTGACGGGCTACACTGACGTCGGCGATCTGGTTGAGGCGATTAATTCAGGAAAAGTGTTCAAGTATGTCACTAAGCCCTGGGATGATGAGGAGCTAAAGGCGGTTGTACGGCAAGGGGTTGATACCCACAACGTTCTTAAAGCTCGGACTCACGAGCTGCAGCGATCGCTGCGCCAAGAATCTCTGCTCAACGCTATTACCAACACGATTCGCAGTGCCCAGAGCTATCAGCAAATTCTTCAGACGATTGTAGAAAGCGTCGGACAGATTTTTGAAGTAGATTGCTGCATCCTGCGTCCGTTCCAGAATAATCGCTTGGAGGATGAGTCGTTTGTCTATACGGGGCGATCGCTCAAACAAGCGCTGGCTCAATCTGCCGATCTCGCTTTACAGGTGGTGGGTTCTGCTGTAGCGCCAGATTTAAGCAACTTAGCGCATACCGTTTGGGCAACTCATGATATTGAGGTGATTGCTGATGCCCAGACGGACGAGCGCATCCAGAATGAGCCGACGGGATCGCGGTTGCAAGCGTATCAGCAAGCTAACATCGCCTCGAGTCTGGTCGTGCCATTGATTTTCCAACAGGAGCTGATGGCAATTCTGGCAATGCATCAGTGTGGACGTTCCCGCGCCTGGCAAGATGACGAGGTGCAGCTCGTGTTCATGGTGGCTAACCAGGTAGCCCCAGCGCTTTCACAAGCTCGCGCCTATGAGCAAATCCGGGCCTTGGCTAAACGAGAAGCCCTGATTAATACCATTACAGCCACCATTCGCTCCAGCCTCGATCCGCAGGAAATTTTTGCTGCCATTACCCAACAGCTGGGTCAAGCGCTGCATGCCGATGGCTGTGCCCTGTCGCTTTGGACAGAAGATGATGAATATGTGCAGTGTGTGGGCTTACATGATGCCATGCAGTCTAGCCTCAGCCTAGCTGTTCCCGCCCATCCGCAGCTGCCCCAATCGTTGGTGCCCATTGAGGGAAATCCCATCTTAAAGCAATTGCTGCTGACCCAGGCTCCAGTTGTGGTGAATGATTTGAACCAGCAGCCGGCGCTCAATGATCTCGATTTACCCCTGCGATCGCCTGCTCGTGCCTTGCTCGTCGTACCCTTGCTCTATAACGGTAAGATTATTGGCAGCATTTCACTACGGCAAATAGATTTCCCTCGCTACTGGGAACCGGAGGAAGTGGAGCTTGCCCAAGCGGTAGCCGCACAGGCTGCGATCGCGGTTCAGCAAGCCCGTCTTTACCAAACGACCCGCCAGCAAGCCGAGCAGCTGCTGGCGCTCGATCGGCAAAAAACCGAATTCTTCCAAAACGTTTCGCACGAATTTCGCACACCCTTAACCTTAATGCTCGGCCCGCTGGAGTCAGCCGTTGAGCAGAGACAGGGGCTTTCCTACGAACAATCTGAGGTCGCTCAGCGGAATGCCCGTCGGCTGTTGCGCTTAGTCAACCAGCTGCTAGATCTGCAGCGCCTCGATGCCGGTCGGATGCAGCCTACGTTTCGTCCCTGTGACTTGTTGCAATTTGTCACACAGCTGGTAGAGTCGTTCAGACCTTACTGTGAGAAAAAGCAAATTGTCCTGCTGACTGATTTGCAGGCGCTACAAGCCGGTTCCTCTATTTATCTAGACGTAGAGAAATTTGATAAAGTTCTCTACAATCTGCTGTCGAATGCGATCAAATTCACAGAATCGGGCGGCAGAATTGAGGTGAGCTTAAAAACAGCAGGCGATCGCTGTCTGATCCAGGTGAAAGATACGGGAGTGGGTATCCGTCCCGATCAGATTCCTTATCTCTTTGAGCGCTTTCGGCAGGCTGATGGTTCAGCTAGCCGCAGGCACGAAGGCAGTGGCTTAGGATTAGCCTTGGTGAAAGAACTCGTAGAACTTCACGGGGGCAATGTCACGGTGGAATCGGTTTATGGGGAAGGTACAACCTTTACCCTGTGGCTGCAGATGGGGATGGCGCATTTGCCCGCCCATCAGGTAGGTGAGCTGTCAACCGAGCTAGAACTTAGCCGAGCCATGATCGAACTGGCAGACATTGAAACAGAACTGCAAGAGCAGTTACCCATAGCGCCATCTCTAGAGATCTCCAACTCGATCGCTGCCGATCAATCGCTTGCCGCTAAGGTGCTGATTGTGGAAGACAATGCAGATATGCGCAGCTATGTCTCCAAGGTTCTGCAACGAATGGGTCATGAAGTGCATACTGCCCGCAATGGGAAAGAGGGCTTTCAGGCAGTCCAGGCGTTGCAGCCTCAAATTGTCATCACGGATTTGATGATGCCGTCGGTATCGGGTCTGGAAATGATTCAGATGATTCGTCAGGATGAGGCATTGAAGGGCATCCCCGTCATTTTGCTGACTGCCAAAGCCGATGAAGACACGCGGATTGAAGGGGTAGAGCAGGGAGCCGATGCCTATCTGTCGAAACCGTTTAACGATCGCGAACTTTTAGCCGAAGTTCGTAATCTGCTGGCGCTGAAGGAAAGCGAGCGCAAAGTAGCCCAGCTCAATACTTACCTGACAGAATCGGTTTTGGGACGCTTCTTGCCGCCACCTTTGGTTAAAAAAGCAGCCCAAGGTAAACTGGCGTTGGATCTGCGTCCAGAGCCTCGCATGATCACCATTTTGTTCAGCGACATCATTGGGTTTACGCAGCTCTCTAATACGCTGCGATCGCGCCGGGTGGCAGAACTTCTGAACGAATATCTCACCGAGATGACCCATGCCATTTTTGAAAATGGCGGTACGGTCGATAAATTTATGGGCGATGCCATTCTGGCAATTTTTGGTGCACCAGAAGAAATTAGCCCTAATGAACAGGTGCGTCGGGCGATTGCCTCTGCCCGGCAGATGTACAAAACTTTGGCCAGGCTGAATGAGAAGTGGCATGCCCAAGGGATCACTCAAACTGTGCAATTTCGCTGTGGCATCCATCAAGGAACCGCCGTAGTGGGGATGTTTGGTGGCTCAGAGCGGGCAGATTACACGGCGATCGGTCCTAGTGTCAATATTGCGGCTCGGATTCAAGAAGCCGCCGAACCGAGCTCTATTTTGGTTTCGGCTGCGGTGGCTGACTATCTGGAACTGGATGAAGATGCTATTACCAAATACAGCCCGCTGACGCTGAAAGGGGTTGATGAAACGGTTTTAACCTTCTCAATTCACCCTGATCCAGAGACGCGATTGAGAGATTAGGATTGCGAATTTAATCAAACCCGAAATTTTTTAGGCAAGGCGGCTTTGCGTCCCTGCCTAAGAAAAATTCCGGAAGTTCATTGGTTGCCGATCCTCAGCAGGAAGCTCAGGCTCAGGCAGTGGGGCTTTACCCAAACCTCATCCCTGCCAGAAGGGGTCTAGGCTAGGATGGAGGAAACTTCTGACTTCCTAAGTGCGACTTCTCAATGCCGACCTGTCCTCGCTGTCATCAATCTGTAGACGCACAGGCGATCGCCTGTCCCTATTGCCGTACAGCCCTGAAAGCTTTTGGCCATCCGGGGATTCCGCTATATCAAGCGGGTCAGGGCGAGTTTCTCTGTGAAACTTGTACCTACCATGCAGACGATACCTGCAACTATCCGCAGCGCCCCTATGCGAAAGAGTGTACGCTGTACCAAAATCGACTTCAGCCGCAGTCCCCTGTTCGCTACAAACCTGGCTCCTCTACTTTGAGTGGCTGGCTGCAGCGCAACTCAACCTGGCTGATGTGGGCAGGGCTAATTGTGATTAGTTTTGTCATCGCTTTGCGGATCGTATAGGGGCGATCGCCAGTGGGAGCTTGTAGAGTTCATCTCCGTTCAGCCCCATCCTCCTGCCAAGCCGTCAAGTGACAGTACGGGCATCCGACTCAAACACCGGGCCCAAAATAGCGACAATGAAACTAGTGACTATCCAAAAAACTAGTCACCCTCCAACCTAAGCAAGTTTCCTAGCCACCCTTGAACCCCACGCCGTTGACTGATCAAACGACCGATCACCCTTCAGATGCAGCCAATTCAGCCGGTGGATTGGTGCGATCGAGCTTACCCGATTTCTACTTCAACCGCGCCAAGACGAGCCTCAAGCAGGCCATGAATCGCTACACGCATCAGATTCGGATGCGGCGACGCCATCCAGATTCGGTGGAGCTACAGGCGGCGATCAAGACGGATCTCGATCGGCTGGCCAATGCTCTGGAGAAGCTGGATCAAAGCCTGATCCGGATGGCGGTGTTTGGCTTAGTCAGCCGAGGGAAGTCGGCGGTGATTAACGCTCTATTGGGTCAAAAGATTCTGCAAACTGGCCCTTTGCATGGCGTCACGCAGTATCCGCGATCGGTATATTGGTCGGCCACTCGGGGACAGGCGCAGGTTGAACTAATTGATACGCCGGGTTTAGATGAAGTCGGGGGCGAGCTGCGGGCTACGATGGCTCGCGAAGTCGTTGAACAAGCGGATTTGATTTTATTTGTGATTTCCGGGGATATTACTCGGACGGAATATCAAGCGCTCCGGGAACTCCAGGCGGCTCATAAACCCATCATTCTGATTTTCAACAAAATTGACCTCTATCCTGATCAAGACCGGCAGACCGTTTACCGAAAGCTGCAAGCCCGGTTTGCGCAAAGCGAAGATCGACCTTTTCTGACCCCTGAAGACATTGTGCTGGTGGCTGCTGAGCCTGCCCCTGTGGAAGTGCGGGTTGAGTGGCCAGATGGGCAAATTACCCATGAATGGGAATCGCCACTGCCCCAGATTGATCCCCTGAAGGACAAGCTGCTAGAAATCCTCAACCGGGAAGGCAAGTCGCTGTTGGCGCTTAACGCCTTGCGGCAAGCTAGAGACAGCGAAAGTGCGATCGCTCGCAAGGTGCTGAAACTGCAGCGCGACGAAGCTGAGGATTTGATTTGGCGGTTTGCTAAGTGGAAAGCGATTGCGATTGCTGCTAATCCCTTTGCCATTCTAGACTTGATTGGCGGAGCGGCCGTTGACCTAGTGATGATTCGCGCTTTGGCCAAGCTCTATGGTTTACCGATGACCCGACACGAAGCCGAAAAGCTGCTTAAATCAATTCTGTTTAGTTCGGGCGGCTTGCTGCTCAGCGAAGTGGGCACCGGCATGTTGATGGGAATTGGTAAAAGTGCCTCAGCTTTGGCAACAGCTTTTGATAGCGCCTCCGGATTGGCGGCTTATTCAGCCACGGCGATCGCCCAAGCCAGTATGGCAGGCTATGGCTCTCACCGGGTTGGGAAAGCAGCGCAAATTTATTTGGAGCAGGGCTGCACCTGGGGGCCTCAGGGGGCTAACACAGTGATTCAGGAAATTTTAGCGCAAGCCGATGCGAGCACTGTGATTTATCGACTGCGCCGGGAGCTGGGAGAAGATGCCAAGCGCTGAACCTCAAGAAAGCTCCCCAAACAAGACAGCAACTCTAATCTTCGTCTGGAACAATTGAGAATCTTTGCCGCTTCATTTCAGGTAAAGGACTCTCTAAAACCGCTTCTAGCTGACGAGCCTCAAACGGACTCAAAGATGCAGCAGGCAAGGAACCAGGGCTAACAATGCCGCCAGACACCACAATCTTGAAGGCATCTTCGATGGAGAGCGACACCCTCACCACTCCACTTTCCGGGACAATGGCATACCAGCCTGTAGTAGGGTTGGGGGTGGTGGGGATAAAGACGCTTAGCATGGACTCTGACAGATGCGCTTGAATTTGAGGGCTGATCACACCCGTGACAAAGCCGATCGCCCAGATGCCTTTGCGGGGATACTCAACCAAAATTACCTGACGGAATCTGCTGCTAGAATCCTTGAGCAAAGTTTCCAACAGCTGCTTTAGGGTTTTGTAGATTGCCCCCGCTAAGGGAATGGCCTGCAATAACCGTTCGCCAACATCTAGCAGCCAGCGTCCGCCAATGTTGCGCGCCATTAATCCAATTAGCAGGATGGCCAATAGGGGCACCGTCAGCCCGATCGCCAAATTGAGTAGATCTCCCAATAGCGGCGGCAGGTCATTAAACGGGTTAATCTGTTTGGGAATCCGCGTCAGGAAATTGACGACCCAGACTGTAATGGTAGTCGTTAGCCAGATTGTGGTGGCTAATGGGATCACCACTAGCAATCCGGCAATCAGGTCATTTTTCAGGTCTTGCTTAAAACGTTGAAGCACAGGTACCCTCTTCTTCTTTGTAGCTGCCCGACCTAGCGTTGTCCGACTTAAGTTTGTTCAACTGATTTGCCTAACGTATTTGTCCAACTTAGCAGGTTGTTCAATAGGGCAGATTGGCTATCTAAATCGGTTGGCAGCAGGTGGATTATGTCCAGGATCAATTGCCTGAGCAGGATGATCCCCAACCTGAATCCCTATCCTATTACCTTACTGCGACTTTTCTCTTTACTGTCATATGATGCCCGTCACGAGACAGCTGTCTCATAACCCATGTCTCATAACCCAGTTGCGCTCGTTGAGCACAGCACCCCCACAGCCTTAATCTATTAATATTTGTAAATCTTGTAAAGAACTGTTGCAACCTTTATTTTTGTAGTAGCTCCTATGAGGCTACCAGCTGACCTGTTCTGGACTGAGAACCGGCGGTGGTTCGGGACGTTCAGCCTGGTGCCTCGCCGGATCAGGGGTTGGCATGGGCAGGGCATCGAGCGCTGTAGGCGGCATGTGCTTCATTTCCCAGGCTTTCAGCAGAATTAGATATTCATAAAACGCCTGCAGCGTACACCAAGCAAAGCCAGCTCTCCCATCCAGGCAACCACCCAACAAAATGTACATATAGAAAAATCGCACTACTGGACGGAAGGGCATCCGCAGCGATAGATCTTTTAAGGCTCGGCGGCGCTCTACTTCGGTTTTGCCCTGCCACAAATCTCGCCAGTGAATGCGGCCTTGATCAAGCTGACGCAAGGTTTCGATCGCCTCATCGGTCGAATAGCGATTGTGCTTATCGATCCAGCGACTCAGACCTTTGCTACAGGTGTAGTGCGGGTAGGTTTCCTGCAAGAGGCTGGTTTCGCCCTCACACACTTCCCGTTCTGTATGGCCGTAATCGGTAAACCAAACTTTGCCCCGCTGCAGCAGCCGCAGCTGATAGCGGGGGTATTGGGTGCTGCGGCGAATCCATTGCCCCAGGAACATCACCCGTTCGGCGACATAATAGCCGATATACTGCTGACTTTGAGTTGCCTGAAGACACTCCTGAAATAGGGCTGGCGTCATTCGTTCGTCGGCTTCTAGAATGTAAACCCAAGGATGTTTTGACGGAATCGACTCCAGCATCCAGGTGCGCTGTTTGCCATGGCTTTCAAACGGGTGTTGCACCACTCGCACCGGATAGCGATTGGCAATTTCGACGGTGCGATCGCTACTGCAGGAATCCACTACCACCACATCATCGGACTGCATGGCGGACTCAATGCAGTCCGCAATATCCAGTTCCTCGTTGTGCGTCAGGATATAGATGGAAAACATGTTGACTAGATGGTTGAGTAGGTGTGATTTGAGCCAAACGAATCCTCTGCCTGCTGTGTTCAACAGGCTAGTAGATGATGGGAATGGAGCGATCGGAGTGCGGGCTCGCGGGTGAGCAGCTCGCCTACCCGCCAAACAGTCACTAGATGGAGTCCGAGGTTGACTCGTTAAGCAAGCTTCCCCAAAAAGAGCGAGTTTCTTAAAACAGAGCCGGGAGCAAAAGTTTGACTGCGCCCAGATCCCAGGAAGCCCAGCCGTCTAGGATTTCTGGAGATTCCGCAAGCCGGACCAGCCCATGACGGTGTAGCCGATCGCCAACAGCAAACTGCTAATGCCAATCCGTAGACCAGACTTGAGGCTTTCGGTACTGAGGTTTTGTTCAGCCTGCTGTTTTTGGGTACGAATTGAGGTTTGAGACTGCGTGCGCAACTCATCTTCTCGTTGCTTCAAGAAGGGATCAACGCCTTTAGGATCGGCTTTGAATTTGCGAATCAGTCCAGCTTGTTCTTGAGTTAGCTGTCCGTTTTGCACCAGTTGCGTCAGCTGTTCATCGGTAGCGCCTAAGAGCTGCGTAATCTGGCTGCGCTGAGACGTAATCTCAGACTGGAGGCGGGTATTTAGCTGTGTCTCAGCGTCCGTGGCCTGTTTATCGACTTGGGTAATCGCGGCGGTTCGCTCTTGGGCTACGTTGACTAAGTGCAGCGGAAATAACAGCAGAAACAGCAGTCCCAGCAAGCTAGAAAATACGAACACATAGAACCGAGGATTTTGCCATACCGTTTTGCTGGGTGGCACATCTCTGGTGCTGCTATCAATCCAAAACCCCACCAGCAGCAGCACTAACCCAACCAATGGCACGACTCCCCGATCGACAAGTTGAGTAGTGAAGTTAATTTGCCATTGCCGCTCCAGCAGCTGGTAGGGCATCGACAGAATCAGGGTGTCCAGTAGCGCAGCCAGAACAACAATCACGCCCACTGTTTTAAGCGTGCGGGAGGCCAGGGGAGAGACTGAGGAGCTAGCTAGAGCGTTCTTCGGGTTCATGGTTAAATCAATAACTGATGGATTGCGGGCTTGGCTTAATTTTGGATGAGGCAGGGGCAATAATCTAAGGATTTATTAAACACGATGCAGGTAAATCCAACCAGCAGACGGGCGATCGGATTAGCACAAGTTTCGTTATAGCACTGATCAGCCCAATCGATTCTCTAGGGGAATGTAGCTGTAGAGTTCCCTGAGAAAGGCAGAAATGCAACAGGGCGCACCGAAAAAGCCAGGTTAAAGCCGGGACTAGCAGGACGTCTAAATCTTTGATTGCACTTAAATTTTATCAGTCACGGGACTGGAGCGAATACACTGCTATAGCATTCACCCCTAGAGGAGGAAGCCGCTGCACCCGTTCAACTTTGATAATTCATCCCGTCATCTATTCCTTGCAATTCCGTTATCCTGCCTAAGGAGTTTCTAGCCCATGCCTCAACTGATCGAAATATTGCCTGATAAAGCTGCCTTGATTCAACGATCGCTGCAGTTAGTTCTAGAGAAACTCCAGGTTGCTATTGTGGAGCGAGGGCAATTTACAATTGCCTTGGCTGGTGGCAGTACACCTAAACCTCTCTATGAAGCGATCGCCGCTCAAGATTTACCCTGGGACAAAATTCATGTGTTTTGGGGTGATGAACGCTATGTGCCATCCGACCATCCGGATAGCAATCAAGGCATGGCGCGGCAAGCCTGGCTGAATAAAGTGCCTATCCCAGCGGCCAATATTCATCCAATGCCAACGGATGCGGCAGATCCAGCGATCGCGGCCCAACAGCATGAGCAACAAATCCGAGATTTTTTTCAGGTGCAATCCGGAGAAATCCCTTCTTTTGATGTGGTTCTATTAGGGATGGGTGATGACGCCCATACTGCCTCTCTATTTCCGCATACCGACGCATTGCAGGTGCGCGATCGACTGGTGACTGTGGGGGAGAAAGAGGGACAGCCTCGGATTACGTTTACCGTTCCCCTGATTAACCAGTCCCGGTGCGTCATGTTCATCGTCGCAGGGAGCAGCAAGCAGCCAGCTCTGGCTCAGGTTTTTGCACCCAATGCTGATGATGAAACCTATCCTTCTCGGCTAATTCAGCCTCAAGGAGAGCTGTTATGGTTGCTAGACCAGGCAGCTGGAGAAAAATTGAGCTAGGGAGGCGAGTATAAAGTTCGATTTTAGGATGGGAGGGAAGGCCGTCAGAAAAACGGGAGCCTCACCTCTACCTTGATCTCGTAACATATAGATTCCAATCTCGTGTAACCTACGCTATATGTATGATTCCTATGCAAATCGGTGAATTTATGGTGATCCAGGGGGGAGCGGCATGATTGTTTGTCCTAATTGCAATCATCAAAACCCGGATGCTGCGGTGCAGTGCGAAGCTTGTTATACCCCGCTGCCTGCTATGACATCTTGTCCGAGTTGTGGGGCAGCGGTGCAGGAAGATGCTAGCTTTTGTGGCCAGTGCGGCTTTAATTTGCAAGGAAGTCTAGGAGGTGGCAGTCTGGCTGGAGCACCTTTGCCAGCGACCGCTTCACCTGATTTTAGTATCCCTGACCTGTCCCCTGCAGAACCGCTGCTAGAGCCAGAGCCTCTTGTGGAAATGCAATTTTCACCGCTTCCTGAAGGCATTGAACCCAGTCTTTCTCAGCCGCTGAACCCAACGATCCCTAAACCGATCGCCTCTTCCCAGCCTATGTCCGTTGATCCAACCCCTGTACCGGCCACCGTACCGGCTGAAGTGCCTCAGGGGGCTGTCGGTTCGTCGGCTCCAGCCGCCCCGACCTATAGCACTCAGCTGCAAACGCAAGTGGCGCGTCTGCTGCATGTTCAAACCAATACCCCTGTGGAGTTGCCGATTACACTGACGGTGATCCATATTGGCAAACCGAACGATCGCATCCCACCGGATGTGGATGTTTCGGGATTTCCCAATTCTGAAATTGTTTCCCGTATTCATGCCGATATTCGGGTAGAAGGGGATGTCTATTACATTGAAGATGTCGGCAGCTCCAATGGCACCTACATTAACAATTCTCCTTTGCCGAGCGGCAATCGGCATCGCCTCCGTCCGGGCGATCGCATTGCCTTGGGGAAGGGTGATAAAGTGACCTTCTTGTTTCAAATTGTTTAGCGACTTGTTTAGCGACGGGCGATGCGTGGTGTGGCACAGAGGGGGTTTATTTTTTGAAAAAGGGGCAGCGCACCTTTCCAAAAAATAAACCCCCTCTCTAGAACTGAGTAGCGAGATTTCTGGCAGGAGTGGGATAAGGTAGTGAAGCCTGTGTTCAGGAGCTATTTGCTGTGCCAAAGCTGATTCAT
>DATNOY010000063.1:0-2077 GCA_036703495.1 Coleofasciculaceae cyanobacterium | reverse complement strand
GCCTGAGAGCGGCTTGCAGGTTCGCCTGCTAAATTCCACGGCGTCTCATAGAAAAAGAAGGAGATGCCAGAAAAATGGCGATCGCGCACGGCCCAAACTTGCTCTTCAATCTGATGAATCGGAACAAACCAATCTTTCAGCCCCGTGAGGATACCGACCCCCACCGGAATATGCTGTTTGGCAATGCTCACCTCTGGACGGGACAAGTCAGCTATAAAATCATCGAGATTATCGCTGTAGACCTGTAAAATCAGCTCTTCAATCAAGCCTTGCCGTTCCCACTTTTGCCAATCTTGCAGGTAGTGATAGTAAGAAAAGGGATAGTTATTGGGTGCTAGCGAAACCACCACATTCGGCTTACGAGCTTTAATGGACTGGAACACCTGCGCCATAAAACTGGTAATTTTATTCGCCCGCCAGCGTATCCATTCTGGATTGTTTGAATCGGTCGGCGGCAGTTTCCCTTGATGTTCTTGCTGATAGAGCTGGACTGTAAAATCGTCATAGCCAAATGCATCAGGTAAGCCAAAGTGGTCGTCAAATTGGATGCCGTCAATATCGTATTGAGTGACGATTTCTAAAATCATGCTTTGGATAAACTGCTGCACTTCTGGCTTAAAGGGGTTCAGCCAGCGTCGTTGATAGCGCCCGTCTTGCCAAATTTGGGAACCGTCCTGGCGTTCTGTAATCCATTCCGGGTGAGTGGCAGCAATTTCTGACTCGGCTGTGATCATAAAGCCAAACTCAAACCAGGGCATTACCGTCAATCCTTGCTGGTGCCCCAATGCCACCACGTTGGCTAAAGCATCCCAGTCTTGTAAGTTAGGCACTCTTGGATCAACGGCATAGCCAATCGCTCGCTCTGCTGCCCGACTGGGATAGAGGGTATAGCCCCAATTCCACACTGCTGGATAAACCCGGTTGAAGTGCAAGTTTGCCAAGTTCTGTAGCGCTGGTTCTAAGCGATCGCGGCTAAACAAGACATCGCTATCTACAGTCGTTAACCAAACCCCCCGCAGTTCTGGATCAACAGAAGCTGCCGCTTGAGAAAAAGTAGGAAGAGCTGAACTGATCAACAGCGCTAGACTCAACCCCAGCAAAACTCCCCAGACCAACCGTAATCGCTTCCTCAGCAAACTCAACATCTCAATTATTTTTTAGCCGCACAGGTAATGTCAGGTTTTACACCCAGATCGGCGATCGATCGGGAAAATCAATCTGTCAGCTATGGAAAGAGATCTAACTTGATGAAGGCGATCGCCCCTTGAAACTCATACTCGTTATGAGTATGATGTAAAAAGATGATTGAGAAGCAGAGACTGCAACTATGAGAACTCAAGAAATTCCTATTCGTGAGATCCGTCGCCCGCTATTTCGCCAGAATGACCAAGCCAAAGTTGCGGCTTTGATGGAGTCAATTCAGGAAATTGGATTGCAAGAGCCGATCGATGTCTTAGAAGTGGATGGACAGTATTATGGCTTTTCGGGATGCCACCGCTATGAAGCCTGTTCCCGTTTGGGGCACAAGACGATTCTTTGCAACGTTCGTCGGGCTCCCAAATCGGTCTTAAAAATGCATTTGGCTTAAAGTTGCCCACATGAAAACGGGGGCGAGTAATTCTCCCCCTGCTTTCGTGGATATCAAAATTTTGCTTATACGTTTGGGTCTTCTACGTTCACTTCAGGAACAACGTCAGGACGTTGTTTGTCTTCCCAACCTGGTGGACGCTTAGAGTTGTACCAAGCCAATGAGCCGATACTGACTGCCGCAATAAATCCTACAACATAGACTGCAGTGAATGCCCAAGGGAAAGACCCCTCTTGAGCAGCTTCCATTAATAGCATCATTTTTTGATCTCCATATTTAAGCTAATGTGTGACCACTATAGGACGAAGTTGAAGTCCGATCCTCTCCCTTTTTTAGTATTTCAGATTATTAAGTAAACTTAAAGATTCAGATAAGGAGATAGCCATAAGTAAACATAAAACCTCAGAACCCTGTGCCGCTTACTGCGCGGGCGGCACAGGGTTCTAAATCTGGTTCTTAATTACGCCAAGGTACTTAGGGATCTGCGGG
>DATNOY010000062.1:0-4171 GCA_036703495.1 Coleofasciculaceae cyanobacterium | reverse complement strand
CAATCTCCATACAGCGTAAATTGGCTAATCACCAACAGCTCCCCTTGAATTTCTTGAATGGAGCGATCGAACCTACCGCTTTCCTCACCTGGGAACAGTCTCAGATCCAAACATTTCTTGGCCATCCAATCTAGCTCGGCTTCGGTATCCGTATCGGCAATGCCGACCAGCAAATTTAACCCTCGCCCAATCTGTCCCACAATCTCGCCATCCACCGTCACCTGAGAAGCCGTTACTCGTTGAATCACCACGCGCATATTGCTTAACCTTTTGCTTAACCTTGCTGCTGTTTCACTGATTCGGTAATATTCTTCTGCCGCATCCCAGCTTATCGAGGAGAATCGCGATCGTGAGAATTTGTTTTGTAGGAGAATCCTTTGTTAATGGCACAGGTGATCCTAGCTGTTTGGGTTGGGCCGGTAGAATTTGCGCTGCTGCTTGCCAGCAGGGGCAGGATATCACCTATTACAACTTAGGTGTGCGGCGCGAAACCAGCATGGCGCTAAAGCAACGCTGGCATCAGGAAGTCTGTTATCGGCTGCCGCCTGACGTAGATGGCAGAGTCATCTTTTGTTTTGGAGTCAACGATACTAGCCCAGACTTAGAAGGCACTCGTGTTCCGTTAGACCACTCCCTGCAAAATGCTCAAGCCATCCTCCAAACTGCCTGTCAGCAATTTCCGGTGCTGATGGTGAGCCCACTACCAATTGCGGATGCCGCCCAAAACTTGAGAACGGCCAAGCTGTCTCAGCAGCTAGCGCTCCTCTGCAACACCTTGTCTATTCCTTATCTAGATGCCTTCACCCCCATGCAAGCATCTGAGGTCTGGATGCGAGAAGTAGCAGCCGGGGATGGAGCGCACCCTGGCACAGAAGGCTATACCGAACTGGCTGCCTTAGTCATGCAATGGTCAGCCTGGCAGAACTGGTTCCAGTAGGGGTTGCTAACGCATCACTCTATCGCGCGGCAAACATGCCGCTGCCGCGCAGCAAATCTAGAAACGCAAAGACTGCTGGCGGGTGCAAAATATTGGACATCACTGCCGCACCAATCACCCGCTCTAGGGCAATGGGCAGCGATCGCACTACCACAGTATCAGGAATCGGCAAGGCTGCTAGTCGCGGTAAGATAGCAGCTCCCAAGCCTTGAGCCACCATGCTAACGATCGTTGAATCTTCTTTAATTTCGTAGGCAACCTTCAGCGATTGCCCCCACGCTGCCCAATGGTTACGGACCGCAGACGTACATTCAGCATAGTTGTACAAAATAAACGAATAACCTGATAGCTCCTGCCAAGTCAGCATTTCAGGAACAAGTTTGCCAGAAGGCAGCAGCACCACAAACTCATCGCGGGCAATTTCCCAAGTTTCAAATTCTTCTGATCGAGGTAGCGGCACCAAACCAATATCAACTCGGCTTTCGCGCAGGGCTTGTTCTATACTCACCGGGTCATCCTCGGTCAGCGTCACTTCAATGTTGGGAAAACGCTGACAAAATCGAGCCATTAAGGGTGGCAATAGGTGCGTAGCAGCACTGCGAAAGGAGGCAATCCTGACCCGCCCGCCTTCCAAGCCTTTGGCTAGATTAATCTCATAGTCAATGTTTTCGCGAGATTGCAAAATATGTCGGGCATGGTGCAGCACCCGTTCACCCACCAAAGTAGGATGAGCCCCGAAACGCCCTCGTGTTAGCAAAGAAACACCAAGTTCTTCTTCTAGGGCAGCGATCGCTCGACTCACAGCCGCCTGAGAAGTGTCTAGCTTCAAGGCTGCCATCGAAAAACTGCCATGCTCTATAACCGCCAGTAGAATCCGCAAGTGAGTGATATTCATGAATACATCTATACAATCTTCGAATAGATGCGAAACGCCATTAGTTTTGATCTTGCAAAAGACCTGGGGTTAACTGGAAGTTACAACCGTTAAATTATCTACACATTTGCGAACGGCACGCGACTTGCGCCCATCGCCAATTGGAGACAGCCATGTTTGAACTGATTCCCTACCACAAGTTTCGAGACACCCCTAGCGTTCGGTTTTTTGATATCACCATCCCCGATTCCAATGCCCGCGATCTGGTCTTTCATGACGGCCCGGCCGTGAGCCCTAACAACAGCGCAGAAGGCTTCTGGCAGTTTTATCTGCACCCCCATCAGGAAGATAACCTGCTGGCTTTGTCGGGCGGGCGAACGTTTTACCTCGTCAACTTTACCTGGAATTGCCCATTTCATATTGTGCGGCTAGAAGCCAATGGCGATATTCTCAGACTGCCGCCCGGCACATTCCACCGCTCTGTTTCTGACCCAGACGGTTCTCTAGTTCTCAACCAGGCGGTGCGGACAGTCAGCGCCACCGTTGACAGCGAATTTCGAGTCTACAATAGCGGCGATATTCCTCGATTGCTGCAGGCTACCTCCCAAGCAGCACCGCCACCCAAACTGCATCGCTTTAATGTAGCTCAGCGTAACAGCGAGACTCAGCGTAACAGCGAGACTCAGCGCAGCAGCGAGACTCAGCGCAGTGCTGCTTAAAAGCTTTGCTTGCAAACCCAATACCAAAACGATCCTGTAGCGCTTCGCGCCTAACTCAAACCAGAATATTTTTTGAAAGCTTCGCTTTGCGAAGCTTTCAAAAAATATTCTGTACTGCACGCAATTGAGAACAGCTAGATAATTCTGAACCCAAGCAGAGACTATCGCTCTTGCTCAGTCGGGCGAATTAAGATTTCATTCACGTTCACATGGGGCGGCTGGCTCACAGCATAAGTGATTGCCGCCGCAATGTCTTCGCTGTCTAGATTTTTCAGGGAGCCATAGAAATTGGCGCTTTGTGCCCTAGCTGCTGCGTTGGTGATATGAGTTGGCAATTCTGTGTCAACCAGTCCAGGCTCAATAATAGTGACGCGAATATTGTCTTTGTATACTTCCTTGCGTAAAGATTCCGAGAAAGCGTTTACTGCCCATTTCGTCGCGTTATATACGCCAGTACCCGCATTGGCAACCCGTCCTGCCACCGATGAAATATTCACGATATGTCCTTGCCCTTGCACTTTCATCAGCGGTAAGACGGCGTGAGTTGCGTACATTAATCCTAGGACATTGATATTGATCATGCGTCGCCAATCTTCGGTATTGGCTCCATCAATCATTCCCAGCAACATGACTCCAGCATTGTTGATCAGAATATCTACCTGTCCCCAATGCGCTTTGGTTTTGGCAACCATGTCTTGAACTTGCGCTTCATCGGTCACATCTGCCGTAATGGTCAGTACATCACCGCCTGTAGCCTGCAGTCGTTGAGCCAGAGCTTCCAGACGATCGGCACGCCGAGCCGCGATCGCCACTTTAACGCCTTGAGCCGCCAGCGCAATTGCCGTTGCTTCTCCAATCCCAGAAGAAGCGCCCGTCACGATCGCCACTTTTCCAGTCAGTGATGTCATAAAGTCGATCCTTATCTAGTGCATTATTTAGTGCATTACAAATTTAGGACGTTGCAAATCTAAGGCATTACCAATCCAGTGCGTTATGCCAGCCCTCATCCAGAAAAGACAGGGTGCGCGGGAAACCCCTGGCTGAGGGCGCAGCCTCGGCACCCGTCCTTATCTGAAGGCAAGCACTATACAAAATAGGTGGCTCGCTCAGGGTTGAGCAGACAACCGGCGCAGCTGAGTAACCAGCCAAACTGCCAACACAGCGATCGCCACCCCTGCCACCACAAAGCAAGGAACATAGCCAGCGGTATCCACCACTCGACCCAGAACCGCCACACCGATGCCCTGCCCCATAAACAAGCTGAAGGCAAACAGCGAGACGGCTGTACCCCGCGACTCCGGTGAGAGTTCAGTGGCTTGGGTTTGCAAAGTGCTGTGCAGCATGTAAAACCCCAATCCCATGACGAGACTGACCGGAATGAACAGTAGCCAAATTTGTGAGAAGGCAATCGTTAAATTGCCCAGCGCCATCAGGCAACCGCCCAGCAAAATCATTCTCTGTTCCCCCAGTTGGCGAATCAACCATCGGACAGAAGCGCTGTAGATTAAGCCACCCACCCCAAAGCCACCCAGCATAATGCCAATCGTGACATAGGGCAGATTGAAGCGATCGCGGAGAAAAGCTCCCACATACCCAAAGCTGCCGAACAAAAATAGTCCTTCAATCAATACGCCAATGATG
>DATNOY010000061.1:0-2191 GCA_036703495.1 Coleofasciculaceae cyanobacterium | reverse complement strand
ACAAAATAGTTGCCCGCCTGCAGGAAGCGCCGAATGGATTCATTCCCTGTACCCCATTCCCACTGCCATCCTAAAACTTCACCTTGGTCAATGGCTCCGTTGTTGTTTTTGTCTTGAATCAGCTTGACATCAGCATCGCCTGAAAGCCCAGTCAAATTGGCCGTGAAAACGCCCGATTGACTAACGTTGAAGCGATAGAAGTCCTGATCATCTTGGTTGACTTGCTGGGTGCGGGAGAAAGTCGGAGAAGATTTGACTTCAGCCGTTCCTAACGTATTACCCGGATCGCCAGTAGGATTGGGGCTAGGCGAAGGATTGGGGCTAGGCGAGGGAGTAGAAGTCGAGGGGGAAATTGGACTGTTGTCGTTTCCTGTGTAGTTAGAAGACATGTCTAACGTATAGTTCGACTTCGCATTGCTAAAGGGAGAAACACGGACAAAATAGGTGCCCGCAGCGACATTTTGGTTAATTGACTCGTTGGCTGTGCCATCGTTAGTGGATTTACCCAGCGTTGTGCCGCTGCTGTTTAAAAGCTGCAAGTCTATATCGCCATTGATGCCACTAGCGATCAGCTTGATGTTGCCAGCCTCCGACAAGCTGACGCGGTAATAATCATCTGAGTCATTGCTACCAACCTGTCCCACATATCGGCGTTGAGTCCGGCTCAAGTTGCCTGCGTCAAGTGCAGCACTTTGGCTATTGCCAGCATCAGACGCTCGCCCAGACCCCTTAAGGCTGAGGTTGTAGCTAACGCTGCTATCGTCGGTAGCTACCTGGATATAGTAGGTTCCGGCTTTCAATTTGCCTTGAATGGTTTCATTTTTGGTGCCGCTGCGAGTGGATTTTGTCAGCGTATTACCGTTTGATTTCAGCAGCCACAGATCTGCATTGCCCGTTAGTTTGCCTAATGATGCTTTGAAGCTAGAGGACTTAGAAAGCGTGAACTTAAAGAAATCGCTGTAGTTATTAGTTCCTACAGCGTCATTGCGAGAATAAACAGACTTACCACTCAGGTTCCCCAGGTTTTGAGCATTGCCAATGGTATTGCCGCCAAGTGTTTGATTTCCGGAAGCCTGAATTTGCAAACCAGGGCCTTTAAGAAATCGAAATCCGCTGTGTTTAGCAGAACTGGCGCGGTTGCGAGACTTATGGGTTTGAGCAGTAGCGCGAGCGGTATTCAGCGGATTGCTTTGGGTGGAATGGACTTGCAATTGGAGCTGCGTCTCCAGCTTACGAGTGGATGCAGAACCTTCTGAAGAGGGGTAAGACATAAATTCTCCTGATAGCCTGAGCCGTTGAAAACAGACGCAGCAAATTACGGCAGATAGGAAGGACAGCCTTCCCCATCGCTTACTGGGTCTATGTGCTAGCTAGAGGTAGTGACTTGAGGCAGAAGGTTTGGTTCCGCAAGATCTCAAAAAAATCTTTCAAATCTCTATCGATCGGCAGTCCTGTTCCGTCGCAATCCCAACTGAGCTGTGAAAAGGGGTGAAGGGGGCGTTATCTTCTCGCTGGAGACAAACTCTCCCTAAACGACATGTTGCCGGGTTAGTTCTGGGGTAGCCCTCAAGAGGTAAGGATTTTTTGTTAGGTGGATGAAGCCCATGCAACAAAAAATCCTTACTTAAATATCCCTACCCTTTTTTGAACTCAATCCGCGATGGCAATTTGATCTGGCAGACTTAACAGGCTTGTGATCAACCTGAGTATTGTCAAGCTGGCTTCAGTTAGCACAAAAACAGGGTCGAGCTTCACTCAAAACGGCAAACTCAGCGAGCTGTTACAGCTGAACTGGCTGAGATGAAAAGTTCTGTTAATAGTTTTTTCTATCTATTGCAATTGGCGTGGAATGACAAGAAAGCCTAACTGATTTTATCGACAATTAAGGAGCATTCAGAACTGTACAAGATTACAGGACTCCATGCAGAATGTTCATTCAATCATTTTTAATTGTGCTGTGGGGCAGTGTGTAAGTCCTATCAGTCATCAGCTGTTAGAAAAACAATCTTTGATTCCGAGGTGAATTATGAAACGCTTCATCATTTTATCGATTGCCACTTTAACCCTCATGGGTTTCGCAGGTAAGGCTTTAGCCGGTTCTGGCGGTTCTGGAGACGGTGGTTTTTGCAACCAGATGTCAGCTGCTGTTTGCCCCAGCAAATAACTTTTCTACGGCATGAACAGCAGGCAT
>DATNOY010000060.1:0-2622 GCA_036703495.1 Coleofasciculaceae cyanobacterium | reverse complement strand
GGGTTGAGCGGAGTTGTTGATGTTGCTTAAAGGGTAGGCATGGTTTTACAGAATAGTTTCAACAATAGGCTAGTTGCTGGGCTTAAAACTCAACTTGGCAGTGACGCGACGGGCGACATCTTTTATCGCGATATCAACGGCTTTTTCGCTAGGCTCCCAGTTGGTACCAACGGGCAGATGCTCACTGTCGCCGCCGGAATCCCATCATGGGTAACTGGCTCTTCTCCTGGTGGTAATGCAGGCGGCGACTTGACGGGGACTTACCCCAACCCAGCGATCGCCAATAATGCTGTCAGCTATGCCAAGATCCAAAACGTTTCAGCAACGTCTAGAGTCTTGGGTCGGGCGTCAGCAGGCGCGGGAATAATTGAGGAGCTAACTAGTTCCCAGCTCAGCACTTTACTGGGATTGGGGACAGCAGCATTTGCCAATACAGGAGCAGCGGTTGGCAACGTTCCAGTGCTGGATTCTAACGGGCAGTTAAACACATCGGTCATCCCCTCTCTTGCCCTTAACACCATCCAGGTCGTTGCAGATCAAACGGCAAGGCTGGCACTGTCCAACGTTCAGCCGGGTGATGCAGCCAAGCAAACTGACAACGGTGTCACCTATTTGCTATCCGCAACTCCTGCCAGCACTGATGCCAACTGGATACCGATCGGGGACACGACGATCGTTGCTTCCGACATTACCAGTGGAACGATCGCGACTGCAAGGCTAGGTTCTGGCACCGCCAACTCAGGCACTTATTTAAGGGGTGATCAAACATGGGCAGCGGTTCCCGGTTCCAGCCTGCCTGCAAACTCAGTCACAGGGACGACCCAAGCTTTAGCTGCAGACAATCGCTACTTTGCCAACAATGCTTCGCTGGTGACTTTCACCCTACCCACGACGGCGGCATTTGGGTCGATTATCCAAATTCGTGGCGTTGGCGCAGGTGGATGGCGCATCGCTCAAAATGCTGGGCAAACAATCTATTTCAGTTCTCTGGCTACCACCACCGGGATTAGCGGCAGGATTGACTCAACGCAGTTTAGAGACGCTATCTCAATTGAATGCATCACCGCAAATACAGAATGGACGGTCGCTAATGCAGTCGGTAATTTGGATGTAGTCTAATGACAATTCAAAACGTTCTTAACGCGATCGGAACTACAGCATTCGGACGAACATGGCTAGCTCTTGTTGATGCTGCCGCTGCCAGAAATGCGATCGGAGTTTTTCAACCTGTCGTCTACACCTACACCACGGCAGGATCGTATAGTCTCACCATTCCCACAACTGCAATCCATTACGAATTTACCTGCCAAGGTGCCGGGGGTGGGGGTGGGTCAGGGCGAAAGGGTGCTGTTGCTACGGCGCGCTATGGCGGCGGGCATGGCGGTGCTGGAGCGCTAACGATTATTGGCGGTTCTGTTGCTGATTTATTAGCTGTCGGATCAAGCTTAACAATCGGTGTTGGTTTTGGTGGTGCTGGTGGTGCGGCTCAAACTGCAAGCTCAACAAACGGAAACAACGGATCGGCTGGATCTATTAGCGCTGTACTGGTTGGCTCAACTACTTTTGCGGCGGCTGCTGGCGGTAACCTCGGAGGTGGTGGAACTAATACAGCAGGAACATCCGGCGGTGCGCCCGGAATCGGCATGTTTTTTCCAGGTACAAGCAACAACGCAATTCTGACAGGGACGCCGACAACCTCATCATTAGCAATGGTTTGCGCCAACAATGGTGGCGCTGGCGGTTCGATCGATGCTTCTAACGTTGTCCGAGCTGGAGCTAACGGCGGCGTGGGTGCCGGGGTTATTCGTGGTATAAGTTCAGGTAACCCAGCAGGCGGATCTGCGGGCGGAGGCGTTGGGGCAGCAGGGACAACTAACCCAGGCATCTCCAGCGGGAATGGAGGCGGCGGCGGGGGAGCCTCAACCGCTGGAGATGCCGGAGCTGGAGGGAACGGAATTATGGGCTCAGGGGGAGGGGGCGGAGGAGCCGCAACAGACCTTATGGGCAATTCTGGAGCCGGTGGAGCTGGGGGTGACGGGTATGTGATTGTTAGATTTTGGTAGGTTGGGCAGGCTCGATCGCATCAATTGATGATGGTGTGGGAAGGCGATCGATCCAATCCTCTACCAACTGAGTAACCGTCTTATCTCGCTCTTGTGCGATCGTCCTAAGCATGGATAGTCTTCTCTCTGAAAGTCTTATATTTACCTGGCTTTTACCTGACATATTGATAGTAATTGCTATACAACTTTTCTAAATATAGCCTATAATGGACGAAGCGGCTTAGGTGTGACGACCTTTGCCGCTTCTAAATCCACCCTTGATGTATAAGGATAGACCTCATGGAATTTTCTCATGAATTGGCGATCGCGCTCTACAATTCGACCGAACCGTTTCCGGTTGATTTTGATGATGCTTGGGCTTGGCTTGGATATTTTGATAAATCGACCGCTAAACGCGCTTTGATGAACTGCGATTTCAGTGAAGATGTAGATTTCCGCATTACTGCCGATCCGACAACCACAGGCATTTCAGTCAATCCAAAGCAGCAAATAAGCCTAACGGTTGACTGCTTCAAGACTTGGGGCATGATGGCTGGTACAAAGCAGGGGAAAGAGGTTC
>DATNOY010000059.1:0-2545 GCA_036703495.1 Coleofasciculaceae cyanobacterium | reverse complement strand
GAGGCGCTGGATTTTGAGGTAAGCCATGGGAGACATACCAAAAGATTCTTGGAAACCATAGCGGAGGGTGCGTTCACTGACATGAAGTTTGGTGCAAAGATCATGAACTGTCCAGGGGCGATCGAGATTTTCCATAATCATTGCCTCTGCCTGTCTCATCAGTTGACACCGGTTGCCTGGATGCAGCGCAGGCACTTGTGGATCAGGAGTAAGAAGATTTAACATCAGAGAAAAGACCTTATATTAATGTTTATATCACTGGCTGTAGATGCACGGTCTGATGCAGTGTCTAAAGACAGAGATTTTACATCAGTTATGGGTTAAAAATGATGGGTTAAAAAGTAAGCGCCAGTCAAAAATAGCTAGCAAATTTTGAGCCTTATTTTTTTAACCATCTTAACAAGTTGAAGTCTCTATCATTTCCGGCAATACTTGAGAATACCTAAACCCCAAGGGCTTCATTGTGGGGGACGGGAAGCAAGCCCCATAATGAAGCCGATTAAATTGCCGAGGTAATAGTTAATAGCAAACGTGACATTGCCATAGATTTAAACCTATCATTACCGCATCTAACCTAAATATTAGATAGCGCTAATTAGGTTTCGCGCTGCTGAATCTAACTGAATCCTCTACACAACTTTACAAGTTAAAGTCTCTATCATTTTTGCCATAGGTTGATGGCAAACGTTAGATCAACCATTACATTGCTATGGATTGTCAAACCCATTGTTATAGCATCTCGCCATAGCATCCATTCCCAATGTCGGGTACAGTTTGCATCAGGTACAGTTTGCCGTTTCTTGATAGTGTTCAAGCTTGTTTTGGTTCTATGATTGCTTTCTACACTGAATTGCTCTACTCCTTAGCTATTGAAGCCATACCTAAGCAACAGCAAATTTAATATTAAATTATGAGTTTTTTGTGAAGAGGAATAGAGGACGGGCGATCGCCAGTCTCGATCTGCTCTTGGCAAGAGGAATCTCTCAGCCTGCCTAGACAGGAACCCTAATGGAGATGGTGGCTCGCACAAGAATATTCGGGGTTGGGATGCAAACGGATTAGCTTCCCTAGCCCTATTTGAGCGATCGGGGGAATCCATTGGCGATTCGGTAGAAGTGATTGAGTTGAGAAAAATATCATGGTGAAGAAGCCGAATCTCGATCGAGAAAAGTTTTTACAATCCTTAATGGTGCCGCCGGGCAAGAAAATTTCTCTCAAGAAGGACTACGACCCTAACTTCAAACCCGACTACATTACCAAAGAGGATGCCAATGCACTGTTGGAAAACGGCATTGAAAAAATGGCAGAGTTTCAAGATAAGCTCTACGCTCAAAACAACTATGCCTTGCTGATCAACCTCCAGGCCATGGATGCCGCTGGCAAAGATGGCACGATTAAGCATGTGATGTCCGGGTTAAATCCACAGGGATGCCAGGTGTTTAGCTTCAAAGTTCCCTCCACGGAAGAACTCGATCACGATTATCTCTGGCGATACTTTAAAGCATTACCAGAGCGAGGGCGGATTGGTATCTTTAATCGTTCCTACTATGAAGAACTGCTCGTCGTCCGAGTACATGAAGCTCTGCTGGAGCGGCAGCAGCTCCCTCCTGAAGCAAAAAATAAGAAAATTTGGCAGCAGCGCTTTGAGCAGATTAATAACTTTGAAAAATATTTGGTAGACAACGGCATTATCGTCCTAAAGTTCTTTTTGAATGTATCGAAAGAGGAACAGAAAAACCGTTTTTTAGAGCGGATCGATCGCCCTGAAAAGAATTGGAAATTTTCTGAAAATGATGCGAAAGAGCGGGGATTTTGGGATGACTATATGAACGCCTATGAGGATGTTTTTAACCACACCAGTACAGAACGGGCCCCCTGGTACATCATCCCTGCCGATCGCAAATGGTTTACCCGTCTTGCAGTGGGGGCAGTCATCTACATGAAATTAGAATCGCTGGGGTTGGCGTACCCAACGGTGACGGAAGAACATCGACAGTCCTTGCTGAAAGCAAAAGAGCTTTTAGAAACCGAAGTATAGTGCATCCTGCCAACGAGAGGCTATCTTAAAAAGTTTTTTATGAAGTTTAATGACCTGATTCGGGCCGCAGGCAACAAATACAATCGGCTCCTGACCGTCTTAATTTTAATTTACCTCTCTGCGCCGTTCTTGGTGGACTGGTCGATCGGCAATTCAATTGTTTTTTTCGTTTTTTTAGGAGCTATGCTCCTGGTTGTTTATCAAATTCAGCACAGCAACAGGACTCTCAAGCTCTATATCGGTCTGGTATTGCTTGGGCTGTTGCTGCAAGCCCTGAGCTACTTGCCATCTACCTCACTAAATTTCAATCGCTTCTTTGAAGTTTTCAGCACCCTTATGCTTTTGGCATTTCTCGGCTTATCGATTTATTTAATTTTGCGGGAATTGGCTATTACTGAACAAGTCACGGCTGACATCATTAAAGGCGGAATTTGCGTTTATTTTTTGCTTGGTTTTTTTTGGACGTCAATATACGAGACTATTTACAGTTTTGATGCCAATTCGTTT
>DATNOY010000058.1:0-2038 GCA_036703495.1 Coleofasciculaceae cyanobacterium | reverse complement strand
TTTATATATCAGTGATTAATCGAGCTTTACGGAGCAAGAACTGTAGCACCGTCTCTTCTCGTGTGACGATATCAACACTACCTTCCATCCCAGACTGTAGTAGACATTGATGATTATTCTGGCTTAATGCTCGGCTGTTTGGCTCGATCGTCACTTCATAGAAAGCAGGCTTGGGAGTCGTGCCGTCTGGTTTAATTGTATCTTCAGAAATTTGCCGAACTTCGCCATTCAGCACCCCATAATCAGGGTAGGGGCAAGCCGAGACTCGCATCTGTGCCGTTTGGTTCATCTTCACCTTGTCAATATCATCTGGTGAGATTGCAGCTTTAATCTGGAGCGGCGCATTGCGGGGGACAATCTGAGCAATCTCCTGTCCGGCACTCACTGTCTGTCCAGGATTGCGTAAATTCAGTTTGGTGATGATGCCATCTGCAGTCGCCCTAATTTGGGTCTGATTCAGATCAGTTTTTACCTGTTGCAGTTCCCAGATCTCTTGCTCCAGCTGTTTGTTTAGCTCAATTCGTTGTTGAATCAGTGCTTCCTGTTCTTTGGTTAATGTGGCTAGATTCACTTGACCGCTAGCTTGCTCTTGGGCAATTTGCTCAGTGGCGATCGCTATTTCTGCATCCGTTGGGTTGAGCGCGGCTGTAGCTCGGTGCAGTTTTGCTTTGGCTGCCTCAACGGCTTGCGCCTGCTGTTCAGCAGCAAACTGAGCTTCTTCTAACTGATCTTTGGATAGGGCCCCACTAGCGGCAACCACTTGATAGCGATCGCGTTTGGCTTGAGCAGCGTTGAGCCCTGCTTCTGCAGCTCTCAGGTCTGCTGCTGTTTCTTCCGCTTCTGTTGCTACTAACACTTGTCGATCTTGATGTTCTCGACGACGACCCGCTAGCTGGGCTGCTGCTGAGGCAACTGCCCGATCGATGCGATCGGTTTCAGCCTGCATCTGGTGGTTCAAAGCATTGATCTGAGCGTTGATTTGATGGATTTGCAATTGAGCTTGCTGAATGCTGCTGTGCAGCTGGCTCTTTTGCGTTTCCAACCGAGAACCATCAATGGTAGCAATCAGCTCCCCTTGCTGAACCAACTGATTTTCTTTGACTGCAACGCCGGTCACTATCCCTTCTACTGCAGTTTGAACTAGCCGCAATTCACCCACAGGACGAACTGCTGCCTGCGCTTTAACCGTAACTTTGTATTTGACGATCGAAGCGAGAGGAAGGGCAAGCCCCATCATTACGATTACGACTAGCCCACCTAAAACTGTCCAGCGACCCAAAGGTGGCAGAAATTCATCAGATTGAATCTGGGGTAGAAATGCTTCGTCAGCATGATTTAGCTTAGTCTGCATGAGCAATCTCCTGTATTTAACAAGCTACGCCAGATTAGCAACTGAACTATGACCGTTAGAAGCAGTTTTCACCAAACTCTTATTGTCTGAAAGAACATTTGGATGAACAGCATCAATAAAGCTCAGATGATTGCCTGGGATATGACAGAGTTCGGCGGGAGTTCCCTGAATCTTCAAACGTCCTTGTTCTAACATCACTATCCAATCCGCACGTTGGATCACGCTAGGACGATGGCTGATCAAAATTGTGGTTTTGCCTCGACGCTGGGCGAAGAGTTGATCCAGCACGTGCATTTCGCTGACTGGATCAAGTGCCCCAGTAGATTCGTCTAAAATCAGCACAGGCGGATCGGTGGCAATGGCTCTGGCGATCGCCAAGCGCTGCCTTTGTCCACCCGATAGGTTGGCTCCAAACTCACCCAGTACCGTCTGATAGCGATCGGGTAAGTTACTAATGAATTCATCGGCTCCCGCAATTTGGCAAGCTTGAACAACCTGCTCAAACTCAATATGCGGGTAGCTAAACCGAAAGTTGTCGAGGATCGATCGACTCCAGAAATGCGGTTCTTGCGGTACAAGCACAACCTGCTGCCTTAAACACTCCAGCGCTAGATCTTGCTGATTGTAGGCTCCATAGCGAATGTTGCCCGATTGCGGCGAGTATAAACCTGCTAGCAGTTTCGCCAG
>DATNOY010000057.1:0-12743 GCA_036703495.1 Coleofasciculaceae cyanobacterium | reverse complement strand
TTTATAGTGAAAAAAGGTTTAAAAGATTTAAAAGATGTAAAGTTTTGAAAAATTTCTTAAAACCGAGGGATATTAAAAGGATAAATTAATTCATCCAAACGCTTGATGATGCAGGTTATTGAAACTCAGTGGTCAGTTCGGGAACGGGAAATCGCTCAGGCGGCTCTCAAGACAGCACATAACCGAGAAATAGCAGCCTTAATTAAAGTTGTTCGCGAAAAAGCCAGTCAAATTGAGAATATCAACGATATTTGGCTGCTGAATGACTTCTTGAGTGCCCGTCGTTTTGATATTGACGGCAAGTACGAGGACAAAGAAGACAAGATTTTGTTTGTTCTGGCAAGGCTAACAGCAGACGGTTGGCTGGCATCTGAGGACTTAGCCGGACTTGAGCCTACTAAATTGTCTAAGATTGCCGCCCTCAGCCGGGTGCTTTGACCATGGGCTGCAGGGGGAAGCTTTTCTGCTCTGCTCTCGACTTAATTACTCCGGCAATATTTGAGAATACCTAAACCCCAAGGGTTTGATTGTGGGGCGTGTGAAGCGCCCCCTACAATCAAGCCGATTAAATTGCTCAGGTAATAGCTATTCCCGAAAGCCTCCAGAAATGGAGGTTCTAGCCCAATATCTTCCGGCTCACATGAGTCGTGAGGGAGATCGCAACCGCTGCCAGCTAATCACCCCCACATAGCTGAAGAAGGCAAGTGTACTGATCAGGAAGCTGATAGGAAGAGGCGCATAAAAGCCGATTGTTAGCCCCGTCCAGGTAAACAGGAGCGCCAGCGCCGCCGAAAGCAATAGCGCCCCAAACGGACGCGAGACTAATCGCTGGGCGATCGCCGCTGGGGTGACAATCAAGGCTGAGTTCAACAAAGCGCCGACGGCTGGTACTGCTTCCGCAACACTAATTGCCACCAAGATGAGGAAGACAATACTGAGTAAGCGCACGGGCACTCCCCGCGTGATGGCAACCTCTGGATCAAGGGAGGCAAATAGCAGCGGTCTGGCGATCGCCAAAATTGCCCCAATCGCCACTATGCCGATCAACGTAATCCACTGAACTTGCTGTGCCTGTAAGCCCAAGATCGATCCAAACAAAACATTGACTCCCAAATTGCCGCTAGCCCCACTGGCTTGGCTGGTATAAATGCTCAAGCCCAACACGCCCAAACCCAATACCCAGGCTAGGACGATGCCCACCTCTACATCTCGCGATCGGGCTGGCGATCGGTTGCCCAGGACGCCCATCCCCAGCGCCACTAGTAGGGTGACGCCAAACAGTCCGACGAGGGGATGAGTTCCGGCAATCACAGCAATCAGTGCCCCTGTAAAGGTAACGTGGGACAGGGCCTCGACTGCGAAAACCAGACGCCGCAGCACAATAAAGTAGCCAACTAAGCCCGAGACAAGTGCCAGGACGGTTCCTGCCAAAAACGCATGTTGCATAAAATCTACGCTCAGCATGTCGCGCACATCCTGGAGCAAGTTCACCGAAAAAGTTGGGACGCTGCCCAAGATTGCCACAGCCAGCCGGATCATGGGGCGATCGCTCCTCTCCGGTCTCGGATCTGGAGGGCAGCATATCCCAGCCGCAGCAGCCGGATCAGCGCATAGGTGACGAAAGCAAAGCTCGTCAGCCAAAAGCCAACCGGGTAAGGCGTAAAATAAGCCACCGCTAGCCCCATCCAGGTCAATCCGATCGCCAGAAGGATGGATAGCCCAACCGCAACGCCAGGGCGGGCGGTGAACTGCTCCGCAATGGCAGCCGGTGTCACCAACAGAGCAAAAATCAGCAGGACGCCCACCACCTGAACCGCTTGAGCCACGGCAAACGCTAGCAGCACCAAAAAAATGCGATTGAGCCAGCGTACAGGCACACCTCGCGCCTCTGCCACATCCGGATCAATTGAAGCAAACAGCAGCGGCCGAGCGATCGCCAGCAGCCCCATCAATGTGACCACCGTGGTACCCGCCACGACCATGACATCGCGATCACTAATTCCCAACACTGCCCCAAACAGCAGGGCATAAATACTGGCTGCATAGGACGAGCTGAGCTGCACAAAGAACAGCCCTAACCCCAACGCAAACGTTTGAAGGGTGCCAATTGCCACCGCCTGCTCCCACTGAGTTTTGCTGCGTTTGCCTGCCAAGGCATCAATGCCCAAGGCTGTGCCAATGCCAAACAGCAGCAAGCCGGTCACGGGTGGCCAGCCGACGAGAACGGCCCCTGCGGCTCCGGCAAAGCCCACATTGGCCAACGTGTGTCCAGCAAAGGACTGTCCCCGCAGTACCATAAAATAGCCCATGATGCCGGCAATGAAGGCGATCAGCGTTCCGGCTAAAAACGCATTTTGCATGAAATGAAAGGCGAAAAGCTGCTGAATATCGGACACTAGATTCCAGGTAACTTGGACATCGCTGGCGGCAGTTTCGGCCGAGGCATCAGCCAGCAGGGGAGCCAGCAGCCTAGTGATGATGAGCATGGTATGTCACCTCCTCCGGATGTCCGGCCACAATAATGCGGCCATCGCGGGTATGCAGCACATCGATCGGGGCATCGTAGAGATGAGAGAGCGTTTCGGAGGTGATGACGGCTTCCGGGGTGCCAATGGCTGTTTGCCCTCGAGCTATATAGAGCACGCGATCGAGATAGGGCAAAATCGGATTAACATCATGAGCCACGAGCAGCACCGTCACCTGGTATTCCTGGCTGAGGTGCCGAGCCAAAGCCGATATCGCCTGCTGGTTCCGCAGATCCAGGCTGTCTAGCGGTTCATCTAACAGCAAAATTCGCGGGCGAGTCACCAACGCTTGGGCAATCAGCAGCCGCTGTTGCTCACCCCCAGACAGTTCCCCAATCGGGCGATCGGCATAGGCAGTGGCTCCCACTCGGTCAATCATCCGCTGCACCCGCTGCCGTTCTTCCCGCACCTGTCGATCGCCCCCCCACAGCCGCCGCAGTCCTGGTAGGGGGATGCCCCATCGATTGCCATCAAGACCTAAATGTACTAGATCCCGACCTCGCACATGCACACCCGCATCAAAAGTTCTGCGCTGGGGCAGATAGCTCACCGCAGGATTGCCCTGTTTTACGGGTGTGCCCAAAACGCTGAGTCGGCCGTGGCTCAGCGGTAGCATGCCTAATAGCGCTTTGAGCAACGTTGATTTGCCGGCCCCATTAGGGCCCAAAACGGCAATAAATTCGCCAGCAGCCACCGTCAGATTTAAGTGGCTCCAAATAATGCGATCGCCCCGCCGGATTTCAGCATCCTCAAACTGGATGACGATTTCTTGAGCAGCCCCCTGATCTTGAGGCGGCAAGGGATCAAGCTTGGTTTGGCGGGTCATGCAGGCTTTCCTTGGGATCTTTCCTGAGATGAAGAGCAATAATAACGAGAGCTTAGGAGCGTGGATTTAATCAAATCCGGGATTGAGGTGCAGGGGCACTGTTCCTGCTTGAGGACAAAGCCCCTGCTTGGGGACAAAGCCCCACCCTATTTAATTAAATTGGCGATCCTTAGCGTCCCGTTGCCTTAGCCAGCGCTGCTTGCAAGGCTTTCAGCTGGGCCGTTTGCCACGCTTGGAAACTAGTCTCTCCGGGCGGTAAGGTTTCGGTAACAGCAACAACAGGAATGCCTGCAGTTTGTGCCTTTTGCTGCAGGGCATCGGTATCAGGCGTCGAATTTTGAGCATTGGCTACCAACACTTGGATCTGCTTCTGGCGGATTTGCTGGTCGAAGGTAGTTTTGTCAGCAGCGGTTGGCTCTTCGCCTTCAGAAATAGCATTCATGAACTGGGGAGGAGTGAGCAACTTTAAGCCCAGCGCTTCTGCCAAATAGGCAAAGATGCTCTCAGTGGAGCCAACGGCTGTGCCGGCATACTTCTGCTGAATGGCGCTGAGCGTGTTCGTATAGTCTTTCAGTTCGGTAGAGATGAACTGCTGTTTTTCCTGGTCATAATAGGCAGCATTGGCCGGATCAAGCGCTTTGAAATCCGCAGTCATCTGCTCAACCACCCGCATCACATAGTCTGGGCTATACCAGAGATGCGGATTGTCTCCTGCTTTTTTACCGACCAGATCGCCAATGATCAACGTTTTGCGATCGCTCACCGGGTTGGCATCCAGCAGCTTTTGCCCCCAAGCATCATAGCCCGCACCATTCAGAATCACGTAGCGGGCGCTCGCCATCAGCCGAGCATCTGCTGGCTTAGGTTCATAGTCGTGCGGATCGGTATTGGGATTAGCCACAATACTCGTTACCTTCACTTTGTCGCCTCCCACCTGAGAGGCAATACTTCCCCAAACATTCTCAGCCGCAACCACAGATAAAGGGGCATTGCTTAAAGTGGTATCGCTGCCGCTATTGCTCTCGTTACTGGGGCTAGAAGGCGTGCCCCCGCAACCTGGCAGTAGCATAAAGCAGGACAGCAAACCAACCGCCACTAGCTTAGACCGACGAAATCTAATTAGAGCCGCTGCGCCACCTTTTCCCACAGATCCAGCCGATCGAAGTTGCTGCTTCATCAGCCTCCTCCTTTGAGAACGATAATGTGTCTCATTTTTTGATGTCTTGAGCAACTTACTGGATGCTCAGTCTTATTGTCAATGATAATCATTCTTACTTTGGAAAGATTTTGCGATCGCTCAGCATCACAAACCGTAGCCCACAAGGACTTACAGCAATTTTCCAGGGCGTTAGCCACAGTTATTTTTTAACAGTTATTTTTTAGAAGTTGGAGCGCGGCTTCCAAAAGATAATTCACACTTAACCCAGGTTCTACTCAAACACCTCAGACCCACTAGCTCAACCTGAAGTAGGGTCAGCCCTGTCTACGCTACAAAATGCGTGCCGGGTAAGATCTGAGGTGAAACTCTCTTGCAACCTGACTAATTCATCAAACTAGCAAAACAAGCGACCAGCAGATCACGGTTTAAGCGGTTGTAGCGCGTTTGTCCATCTTTGCGGGTGTACACAAGCCCCGACTCTGCCAGAATCTTGGAATGATGACAGAGCAACGCCAAACTGATCTCCAGTTGACTCGCAATTTCTGAACTGCTCATTTCACCTTGCACTGCCAGCAGATCGACAATTCCTAAGCGGGTCGGGTCAGCTAGGGCAGCAAAAATCTTGGCTCTCTGCTCCGTGTCACTTTTAACGATCGCAGGCAAAGAGGATTGAGTCTCGGGAGCAGGCATATAGACTTATTAATAGAAGGTTAAATTACTAATTCTATTCTAGAGGGCATTCCCTTTAGCTGAAATAGTTAAACAACTACTTGACTTTCTGGGAAAGGTTGTTCTACCATCATAGTCAAATGGTTATTTAACTACTTCAACGTTAGTGATTGGTGTGATTCGCTCTTCAGTAGTCTCAACTGCAGTAGTTTCAACTGCTTCGCCTCACTGACTCATCATTCCCATCCATGAGGGAGTTCATTTATGTCCAACTCTACATCCGTTCTTACGCTCACAGATAGCAACTTCCACTCAGAAGTGCTAACCAGCTCTCAACCGGTTCTAGTCGATTTTTGGGCTCCCTGGTGTGGACCCTGCCGATTGATCACGCCGATCATTGAAGCTGTCGCAGTCGATTTTATGGGACAAGTTAAGGTTGGCAAGCTGAACACCGATCAGTTCGATCACCTCGCGACCCAGTACGGCATCCACGCAATACCGACCTTACTCATCTTTCAAAACGGTCAAGTCGTCGATGAAATTGTTGGGGTGGTTGCCAAGGCTGACCTTGCGGCAAAACTCAATACGATTTTAGGACAGCCTCAGCGCACTCCCCAAGTGGCTTAGGAAGGTGAATTTGATAAAACCCAAAACTTAATTTTTGAAAGCGCAGCAATGCCGCACTTTCAAAAATTAAAAGTTTGGTTCTAATTAATTCGTGATCCTAGGATGATAGCCTAAACACAATCCGTGGCTAGGTTACTCCGGCTTGGGGTACGCCTCCCCATTTCATCAGATCCCCGATCTTTGATATTCCACTGCTGCACTCTTATCGCACCATACTCCAATTTCTATGACTCATGAACTTTCTCTTTTCTCTCCAGTTAAGCTAGGGCGCTATCAACTCTCTAACCGCATTGTTATGGCCCCCCTGACTCGCAACCGGGCAGGTGAAGGTAACGTTCCCGGAGCGTTGAACGCTGAATATTATGCCCAGCGCGCTTCCGCCGGACTGATTATCTCGGAAGCAACTCAAATTTCTCCTGAAGGGCAAGGTTATCCTGCAACACCTGGGATTCACTCTGCTGAACAAATTGAGGGCTGGAAGCAGGTGATCGACGCAGTCCATGCTAAAGGAGGACATATCTTCCTGCAGCTCTGGCATGTTGGACGTATTTCTCATCCCTCATTGCAACCCCAGGGTGTATTGCCAGTTGCCCCCAGTGCGATCGCTCCAGAAGGCATGGCCAGCACCTACACAGGCGAACAGCCATTTGTCACACCCCGAGCCTTAGAGCTAGAAGAAATTCCTGGCATCATTGAGCAGTATCGCCAAGCTGCCAAAAATGCCTTGGCGGCTGGGTTTGATGGAGTAGAAGTGCATGGTGCAAACGGCTATTTGCTGGATCAATTTTTAAATGATGGCTCAAACCATCGCACCGATCAGTATGGTGGCTCCATCGAAAATCGCGCTCGGCTGCTGCTAGAGGTTACAGAGGCCGTGGTTGACGTCTGGGGTAGCGATCGCGTTGGGCTGCGGCTCTCTCCGAGCGGCACGTTTAACAGCATGTCTGACTCTGACCCTCAAGCGCTGTTTAGCTATGTGGTGAGTGCCCTCAATCGATTTGATCTAGCCTACCTTCATTTGGTTGAACCTCGCTGGGCAAGTGCCACCCCCGAAGCAGATATTGCCGCGCTTGGGGTAGTAGCTTTCCGCAAGCTCTATACGGGTACGTTAATTACGGCCGGCGGATATGATCGCGAGCAGGGCAACGCCATCATTGCTGCTGGCAGTGCCGATCTGGTTGCCTATGGCAGGCTGTTTATCTCCAATCCGGATTTGCCAGAGCGTTTTGCATTGAATGCATCGTTGAACCCCTACGATCGCTCTACTTTCTACGGCGGCGATCAGCGTGGGTACACCGACTATCCTACGCTTGCTCTACAAACTGCCTAACCCGTCCATCATCCAGTGGGGCTGAACCCTTCCTGAAATCCTACCTCCAAAGCGCTGCGCGATCGCGTGGCGCTTTTTGTCATAGCGCTTTCAAAGAAGATTGCCCAGTTCCAACAAAAAATCCCCAGCCAGAAGCCAGGGATCATAATCAGGGTGCATCTACCACTTCTCTATACTTGGGCAATAGAACCTCATCAGGAAAATCTGCTGCGTAGATTCAAAGCCGCGTAGATTCAAATAGGAAGAATCAGACTAGGGCTGTATCAGTAAATTCTGGGGGATAAGGGAATGCAGAGATTCCACCCACACCTCCAGAAATTGCAAGACTACTCGCTTAATTAAGTTGGAAACTGAAATAGAACCAGTAGTGCTAAATCAGCTATGAAAAAACTAAGAAGAGTTGGAGAACCTTTTCTTTAAAGGGAGAGCAACGTTCTTTTCAGCCTTTTTCAGGAACTACTTGTGACTGCTATAAATGTGCAAATTAATACGTAAGATTGAAAAAATACCGAGATTTCACTTAAGTAAGCAGTTTTCAAGCAGCGCTACCTATTTTAGGAAAACTTCGGGCTGAGAAACAATTAGTTCAAGATTTATTGCTGGTTATCTTTCGAGAATCTGAATGGCTCAGCAGAACTTCACCGTAAAACCACGGTTCTGCATAAAAATCACATCCCTTAATATACGAGTAACAACGATCGCCCGTCCTAAGCTCTGATATTGCGCCACAACAAGGGGCTGAACTCTCTTAAAAGTTGAGGACGACTGATTTACAGAAGGTTTAATCCCTGTGTTATGTCTACTAGACCGGCTACCCAAATGTCCAAATTAGAGGATGGCAATCCCAGACCTAACCTGATTTCTCAGGTCGGGGCATCCGCAATTCCTGCACAAAATTTTTTAGTTGGATTAAGCCCATGGCTAGCTAATGAAACGATTCCTGGAACCTGTTCCGGTAAAAATCTGCTGAACGCTGCAGATCAGCTCTCGATTCGGGCTAGATATCAAGCATCAATCATTACCTTAGGACAACAGGCCCTGACGACAACCGATCTCAGCAGTTTGTTGTCTGCGGCTGCGGCTTTAGTCACTCAAACCTTAGGACTCGATAGCTGTAGTATCTGGCGAGTCCTTTCAGATAACCTGTCGCTGCAACAAGTAGCGAACACAGGTAAATCCCTTGAGTTAAGTCAGACGGCACTGATCAGCGGACAAACCCAAACCTGGGTGAAACATTTGCTGCAACACAACCCGGTCTCTCTTTCACCGAATCAAATTCGCGAGTTGCACAGCAGCGATCGCCCTTTAACTGGCGATTGGTCAGAAAGTAGACTCCCCTTGTCGGGGCTGAGTATCCAAATTCCGGGGCAAGTCCAGCCGTTGGGTTTAGTGATCGCTTATGTGCCAGAGGCTTGTCCGTTGACTGAGGACGACACCCAATTTTTGCAGGCCATTGCTCAGATATTGGCGGCGGCTATTGAACGGAAGCGAACGGAAGAATTGCTATACACTCAAACTCAAGTTCTTGAACATGTTACTTCCGGGGTGCCGCTCCAAAAAGTTTTTGAAACTCTGTGCCTGCTCTTGGAGCAACAGCACCCAGGAGGGCTGTGTTCGGTTCTACTGGTCGATCGAGACAGCGGCAGATTGCGATCAGGCGTTGCACCCAGCCTGCCTCAAGAATATGCCCAAGGCATTGAAGGACTGTTGATTGGCGACAGGTCTGGATCATGTGGAGCAGCGGCTTATCGAGAAGAGACGGTTTTTGTGACCGATATTGTGAGCGAGCCGCTATGGGAAAAATTTCGAGATCTTGCTTTAGAACATGATATTCGCGCCTGTTGGTCTACTCCCTTTTTTTCTCAAGCTGGCGAAGTGCTAGGAACTTTCGCCTTATCTCATCGAGTCGCTTGCGAGCCCACCCCCTATCATCTTCAAATTCTTAAAACAGCGGCTCATCTCGCCAGCATTGCTACCGAACGCCACCATGCGGCTGAGCAACTGCGGCAACAGGCACTCTATGACGATCTGACAGGATTGCCCAATCGCGTCTTTTTTATGGAGAAACTGGCGCAAAAACTCCAGGCAGAATCAGAGCATCAAAATCCATCCCGCAGGGCTGCAGAATTTGCAATTTTATTTCTGGATGTCGATCATTTCAAATTAGTCAACGATAGTTTGGGGCATAGCGTTGGCGATCAGCTCTTGCTAGCGATCGTCCATCTGGTAAAACGCTGCATTCGCCCCACTGATGTATTTGCCCGGTTGGGTGGCGATGAGTTTGCCATCTTGATTAATCAAGCTGAGGCTGTCGCGGCTGCACAAATTGTGGCTGAGCGAATTCGGGCTGTCTTATCTTTTCCGCTGAAGCTGCAAGAACATGAAGTATTCACTTCGGTGAGTGTCGGGATTGCTCACTCAATCGGCAACTATAAACGTCCGGAAGAAATTTTGCGAGATGCAGATACGGCTATGTATCGGGCTAAAGCCCTAGGGCGATCGCGCTATGTCATTTTTGATCAGGAGATGCACACGCATGCGCTGGCTCGCCTGCGCATGGAAATTGATTTGCGCCATGCTGTAGAAAATCTCATTTCTAATGGCACCTGGCAGTTTCAGCTTTACTACCAGCCGATTATTTCTTTGATCACGGGCAAGATTTCCGGGTTTGAGGCGTTATTGCGCTGGTTCCATCCCGAACGCGGCATGATCTCTCCCATTGAATTCATTCCGATTGCGGAAGAGACAGGCTTAATTTTGCCAATTGGCAGGTGGGTGCTGCAAACAGCCTGTAGTCAGCTGCATCATTGGCAGGAAAACCTGGATTTGCCGAATTTAACCATCAGCGTCAATGTGTCGGGCCGTCAGTTTCTGCAGCCTGACTTTATTCCGCAAATCAAGCAAATTCTGGCATCATCACAAATACCGGCAAATTGCCTCAAGCTAGAGATTACAGAAAGTGTGCTGATGGAGACGGCCATTTCTGTCACGGAACGGCTGGAGGAACTGCGAGATTTGGGAATTCACCTTAGCCTGGATGACTTTGGCACCGGATACTCTTCGCTCAGCTATTTACACCGCTTTCCGGTGAATACGTTGAAGGTCGATCGCTCCTTTGTCCAGGGGTTTAGCAATGGTCAGGCGCAAATTGTGAAAGCGATCGTTACTCTGGCCCACAGCTTAACCATGGATGTGGTGGCCGAAGGAATTGAAACTGCTGAACAGCTAGCCCAGCTGAAACAACTGGACTGTGAATATGGGCAGGGCTATTTGTTCTCCCCACCTGTGAATCAGGAGAAAGCGGAAGCCCTGCTGCTAATGCCGCCGGGATTTTCCACATAAAATTTTTCACCTAGGATTGGACACTTAGGGTTGATGCTCTGCAGCAATTTCTCGCTTCTCCCTCTTTAGGAAGAAATATGTTGACAGATTCAGCTGGTAGGACATTAAATGTGGGTGGATTAGTGGTGCTTCCATGCGATTTCCCTGACGCATTTTAGGTTTTTTACAGAAATTTTAAGGGTATAGCCATCCGAATGAAAATTTGAACGAGATGCAAAGGTAGAACCTCTGACGGGGGGCATTGACCTTATTCCCTTTTTGCGAACTTGGCGGATGACCGCTTGTTGAAAGTGTTCTTAATATTGACTCTGTGAAGTACTGGCTTGGCAGAGTTCAAAGGCTCGACTGCTTTTTGCAAGGGCCTGATGGTGTGCTGCGATAAATTCTTGTGCACGCATACCTGCATATTGGACATCCCCGTGTTAAATTTTGCGATCGAGTATCAATTTACACCGGGATTGGTATTCCGCTACTCTAGGAAGCTTTCCTAGGGATTCAGTTCATGATGTTTTAAAACAATTAGATTTATGCATAGCGTTTTTCAAGTTGACCGTTTGATTAGTTCAGTTCAGCGGCTTTCATCAGCCCCATCTAGCTGGAAAGCACTTACAAAATCTATTGAGCCAAAATTTATTGAGTCCCATTCAAAGCCGGTTCGTAGCAGTCTACCCCAACCAACCCATATTCAAGTCAAGGGAGGAAGTGACTCTTACCGGCAGCATAGATCCACAACCAGTCAGCGTTTAGTTTTTATTGATCCCCGTGTAACGGATGTTCAAACGCTGGTAGCCAGTGTGATTCCAGGAACAGAAGTCATTGTTCTTGACCCGTCACAAGATGGTATCCAACAAATCAGCAAGGTTTTGGCAAAACGCCAGCAGATTTCTAGCCTGCAAATTGTTTCACATGGTCAACCCGGTCAGTTACAGCTTGGCTCAACCGACTTGAATGCTGATGCTTTAAGCCGCGATCGCCAAGCTATTCAACATTGGTCAAAGGCAATGACAGCTGATGCAGACATCCTACTGTATGGCTGCAATGTGGCGGATGACGAGCAGGGGATTGACTTCATCAAGACGTTGAGCCGTTTAACTCAAGCAGATGTTGCCGGATCAACCAACTTGACGGGTAGTGCTGCCTTGGGCGGCGATTGGAAACTGGAGTACGCAACCGGCAAAATTGAGTCGAGCCTTGCCTTGCAATTAGATCGATTGCAAACCTATCGGGGAGTGTTTGGCAACATTCTTAATTTCAGCAATTTTGCTAGCACGGCTGGACTGAAACTGAATGGCAATGCGCTGCAAACTAACAATGCGCTACGCCTCACCCCTGCATCTGGGTTTCAAGCAGGCAGTGCATTTTGGACGACTCCCCTGGCGATCAATGCCAATACTTCTTTTCAAACCCGGTTCCAATTTCGTCTTCAGGGTGGCAATGGCACGAATGGAGCAGATGGGTTTACCTTTATGCTGCAAAACAGTGCAACGGGAACTGCTGCCCTGGGAACCAATGGCGGCAGTTTAGGATACGGTGGCCGCAACTCCGCCGGAAAAAATTACCTTGACCGAAGTTTGGCAATCGAATTTGATACCTATAAAAACTCGACAGATCCAAGCAATAATAATGTCTCTGTGCTCAGGGATGGCAATACGACGACTGCCCTTGCAACGACGACCCCTAGCCTAGATTTAAACAGTGGTAGTGCCGTTAATGCCTGGGTTGACTACAATGCCATCAACGATCGCCTGGATGTATATCTGTCTCAAAGCACGGTCAAACCCACGACCGCTTCCCTCTCTTACACGATCGATTTGGCTTCAGTCGTTGGCTCACAAGCCTTCGCGGGGTTTAGTGCAGGTACGGGTGGACTGAGCAATGCTCAGGACATTGAGAACTGGCAATTAACAACTTCTGGGGGTACCCCTCCTACCGACAGCACCGCTCCAACGGCCAGCCTGGCAGCAACCAATGTCACCACTGCTGGCAGCAATGGCTATACCTTTAACGTAACCTATAGCGATGCCACAGCCGTCAAAGTTGCATCACTAGACAATTCAGATATTCGAGTCACAGGGGCAGGAGGATTCAACCAACTGGCAACTCTGGTGAGCGTTAATCCAACTGGCGATGGCACGCCTCGAACTGCTACCTACCGCATCAACCCGCCCGGCGGTACTTGGGACAGCGCCGATAATGGCTCCTATGCGGTGGCATTGCAAGCCAATCAGGTAAGTGATACCAGTAACAATACAACAGCAGCGACCA
>DATNOY010000056.1:0-7253 GCA_036703495.1 Coleofasciculaceae cyanobacterium | reverse complement strand
CCCCCGTTTGAGAGGCTCGAAAGATGGCTCGCAGCTGCGTCCTAAACAGATCCGGTCGCTGAAAGCACAGCCGGATGCCCCGGACACCCAGGAAAGGATTCTCTTCGGCAGGCAGATCAAGATAAGGAACCGCTTTATCGCCGCCAATGTCGAGCGTGCGCACAATCATCGGCAGTCCGTTCAGGGCTTGGGTCATCTGGGTATAAGCCGCCAACTGTTCCTCCTCAGACGGTGGCTCAGCCCGATTGAGAAACAAGAACTCCGTCCGCAGCAGCCCAATCCCCTCGGCACCAGCATTCACAGCCGGTTCTGCCTCAGTGGCCATGCCAATGTTGGCCACCACTTCTACCCGATGCCCATCGGTCAGGATGGCCGGCTGATAGCAAGCGAGTTTTTCGGCATCTCGAATGGCTTGCAGATCTTGCTGCGCCACCTTTGCCGTTGCCACATCTGCCGGACTGGGGTCAGGGTAGAGATTGCCGCTTTCTCCATCTAAAATGCACAGCCGGCCGTCTGCTAAATTGAGCACTGCCGGCCCGGACCCGACGATCGCCGGAATATCTAGCGATCGCGCAATGATAGCCGAATGAGACGTTGGCCCCCCATAGGCAGTACAGAAGCCGAGGGTCAAGGCAGGGTTAAGTGCGGCTGTATCGGATGGGGTTAAGTCCTCTGCAATTAAAATCACTGGATAATCGGGCAAATGGGATTCATCTTCCACTTTTTCAGCCAGGAGCCGCAGCACCCGCCGCCCCACATCCCGCAGATCCGTCGCCCGACTAGCCAGGAGCGGATCAGACAGCTGTTGTAAGTGATGCGCTCGTTGCTCATAGGCCTGCTGCCAAGCCCAAGCCGCACTCCGCTCATTTTGGAGGGTGGCAACTGCAGCTTGGAGGAGTTCTGGATCATTCAAAAACTCTTGATGCGCCTGAAAAATAGCAGCTTTGCCAGCTCCGGTTTTCGCCTTAACCTCTTCGTAAACCTCCTGCAATTCCAGCTTGGCAGCTTCCACGGCCTGATGCAAACGCACTTCCTCAACCGCTGGATCTTTGGCAGTGGCTTCAAACACAATTTTGCCCCGCTTAAGCTGATAAACAGGCGCGATCGCCAATCCAGGTGAAGCCGTAATCCCTGATATCGCAGCTGTTTCAAAGGTGAGCGCTCGACCCAGCGTGACGGCAGCCACCGCCTCTTCTTCCTCTTCCAATCCGGCCACAATGGCAGTCGCCAAGGTGTTTACTGCTCGGTCTTCATCTTTGCCTTGCGCCATTAAGCGAATGCGCTGCCCGCCTTCCACCCCTAGCTTCAGTAGAGAGACCAAACTTTTAGCATTGGCAGTTTGATTACCATATCGGACACGCACTTCAGCCTCAAATTCCTTAGCGAGATTCACTAAAGCCGTGGCCGGACGAGCATGCAGCCCAGCTTTGCCCGGAAGCACCACATCCATAAATTTGGCAAAGTCTGGTTCTGGTGCAGCACCTCCAGTAGCTTCAGGCTGTCGATTCGTTAGGCAATCGATAATCTCGCGAGGATGAGTCGTTTTTGCCAACTGTTGCACCGCACTTTCATCTGCCAAGACGTGGGTAAGGTTGGTCAAAACCTCGATATGCTCATCCGATTTAGCGGCAATGCCCACCACTAAATAAACTTTTTCTCCAGGGTTCCATTCCACCCCAGAGGGCAACTGTAACACGGCAATCCCTGTTTCTAAAATTAAATCTCGATCCTTAGGTAAGCCATGGGGAATCGCAATGCCATTCCCCAAATAGGTATTTGCAACTTTTTCTCGCCCCATCATGCTGCTGATGTATTCCAGTTTCATATGCCCGGTGTTGACGAGCAGCATGCCAACTTGACGGATGGCATCCGCCTTATCAGCCGCTGACGCAGCAATTTTGATACTGTCTTTATCTAACTTAATCATGTCATCAACGCTGAAAGGGATTGATAATGAGCATCACTATAAGTTCCACAGTAATGACTTAGATCAATATCCAACGCAGTCGTTAATGATTCGATAATAAACAGGGAAAAGTTATTACAAAGAATTGAGAGTATAGCTAATTAGGACTCAAGAGAGATGTATAAATATCCTTTTTATAGTAAGATTTGGCAAGTCGAGCTTTATCAAATTCAGCTCAATTCTCTAGCTAAAAAGCCACTTTGAGACCCCTTTCAAGCCTTTTGGTCAGCAGTTGGCAAATCAGGGGTTGAGTCCCTTTAGTCCTGTGCAGAAACGCAGTTGATGTCCAACCTGTGCCTCCATGTGGATGTCCAGAAAAACAATCTCATAACTGGACGTTTGGAGAATATCCAGTTGGGGGTATCCAGAAGTATCAATAAATAGCTTTTCTACGCCGATCAACTACAGAAACAGGGCGCAAGGATAGCACCCTTGCACCCCTTGATTGCATAGGAGGGAAAAATACTATGGGAGATTGAATGAAGTGCTGTAGATTGAGATGCCATTTCACCCCAGCAGAACAAAACGTTCAATTTTCTGGGTGCATAGAAAAATTTTCACGCAACAATCACGCAACAATTACGCAACAACGAAGCGGTTGCCGACGGCCGTTGCTTCGGGTACTTCAAGTAATTTGCCTGTCCTAACGTCATAGATGAATCCGTAAATGGAAATCTGACGCGGAACCAGAGGATGGAAACGAATGCGTTTCACATCGTTGATCACACTCTTGGCTAGATCAGCGATCGTCAACCAATCAATGAACTCCGCTTCGGTTGAGCCAGGACTGGTGCCCACATCATGCCATCCGGTCTCATTGAGCTGTGCTGTCTCTAAACTGTTAGCCAGTAGCGCCCGCATGACCCGATCGGTAAACGTTTCCATTCCACAATTTGTGTGATGAATCACAAACCATTCGCGTGTGCCTAAAAGCTTATAAGAAATCACTAGCGATCGAATTGCGTCATCACTGGCTCGCCCACCCGCATTCCGAATCACATGAGCATCTCCTTCTGCCAACCCTGCAAATTTTGCCGGATCGAGGCGAGCATCCATACAGGTCAAAATTGTAAATCGACGCACCGGTGGAATCGTGAGATTCGCCTTTTCCCCAAAAGTTTCCGCATAAGCTTGGTTAGCGGTCAAAACCTCTTCCAAAATTTGTCCCATAATGTCCGTTCTCAGCTCAGGTTGAATTTCAAGAGTGGATTTAGTGGATTTAGTGAATTTAGTAGTGCCAGCCATCCCCATCTGGGTTTGGCTTGCCCTTGAGCGTCAGATTCAATGACTTGAGATAGCTCAGACTGCTGCGAATTTTAGCGATCGACCCCATTAACTCCAAATCAAGTTGACCGAGTTGAACCTGAGCATCCCATTGGCTGCCAATCACATGCACAGCAAGCCCATACTCGGAAGTCAGTTGAGAGATAATCATTTTTTGGAGATGGGTTTGAGGCAGATAAACTCGGATTCGGAAGCGAGTCTCTCCCTCAGCGATCGACAAAGCGGAATGCCGTTTAGTTTTCATAGATCTCTATGCCGTTGAATTAGCGCTGTTGAATCAGCGCTGAAGGTGCTACCTGTGATTGGCTTTCGCTGCAAACTAGCCTGAACAGGGATTTTTCCCTGCACCTTGTTCTCACCCCATTGGCTATGGCTATGGCTATTCAAATTAAATCCTGTAAGTCAATCAAGTTACCGTAGATTATAAGCAAAACTAGCCTGTAGAGCAATCTATTAGACTTAATCGGAAATAAGGTTTTCGGTTTGGAAATTGGTTTGTGGTGCGGCGGAGCCGCACCACAAACCAATTTCCGATTAAGTCTATTGAAGCAGTTCGTACAGGATGGCGGAAATGGAGCAACCGGCGGGCGGGCATCTGTCCCACGTCAGCAAGACGCTCACCCGACAAACGGTCGTTGGATTGAAGCCGAGGTCTACGAGTAGCCTGGCGTGTTTAATTGGAGAGATGCAGGCTGAAGAGTACAGGGGCGCTGCTGCAGCTGGGAGGTGCTCACCAAGCGTTGTGCCAGCAAAGCTCCCTAACCCTCATAGAATTCAGGTCACGATTCAATGAAGATTATCGTAAAAACCCTTAACACCTCAACTGAACAATGAGCTATCTTGGATGAGCCAATTTGACCACTCATCTGCAATATCCAGGCAATGACCTGGTTTTTGACTGTCTTTATGAATGTTGATCCTATCCGAGATTATTTACGTGCCATCGGCAAGACTCCCCTCCTCAGTGGTGATGAGGAGCTAGAGCTGGCTCGCGAGGTTCAGTCCATGCTGAGCTTACTCCCTATTGAACACCCCACGCCTGAACAATTGGCGATCATCCAGCAAGGTAAACGCGCCAAAAACAAGATGATTCAGGCAAATCTGCGTCTGGTCGTCACTGTATCCAAAAAGTATCAACACCGGGGCTTAGATTTACTAGACCTGATTCAAGAGGGAAATTTAGGCTTGGAACGGGCCGTTGAGAAATATGATCCCACTAAAGGGTATAAGTTTTCAACCTATGCGTACTGGTGGATTCGCCAGGGGATGACCCGTGCCCTCCAGTCCGATACCCGCACCATTCGCTTACCCGTCCATATCCAAGAAAAACTGAGCAAAATTAAGACCACCACCCGATCGCTCACGGAAAAACTAGGTCGTAAGCCAACTGCCCAAGAATTGTCAGAAGCGCTAGCGATGACGCCAGAGGAATTACGCCATCTGCTATCTCAACAGCGGCAATGCGCGTCTTTAGATGCCGTTGTCGGGGCGGAGCAGGAAACTCGGCTAGGCGATCTGATCCCCGATGTGCAGCAACAGCAGCAGATGGAAACCACCGTCCTGCAGGATCAATGTCGGCAGTTTCTCAACTGCTTGGATGACAAGGAGCGAGAACTGATTATGCTGCGCTTTGGACTACAGGATGGACAGCGCCGTAGCCTTGCCGAAGTGGGAGAAGCATTCGGGTTTTCTAGAGAGCGAGCCCGGCAGATTGAAGTGAAGGCAATGAAAAAGTTGAGACAGACAGCGAACCTATCCAAGTAATGCGGGTAGCGCGGCTGAGATGGCGATCGCAAACGGAACCTATCGAGTCAATTTGCCGTCAATCTTGGCAGATTGCGGGGCTACCTATCGAGTCCTTGTCCCTCTCTATCGTCCCGATGCCACCTGCTAGCCTTAGATGATCATTCGTACAACAATCAATCAGCTATCCTGCAAATTGCTTTGGCTCGCGCCCATAGCGGCTATTCAGCTGCTAGCTGCGACCTTTCCGGCTCAAGCAAATTGCCCTGGCTCTGTTCAGCCGGTTGAAGCAGTGCAACCGCAAGTGCAGGCACGTTGGGACGAATTGCAACGTCTGGCAACGTATCCCTGGGGCACAGCGCGCGTGTATGACCGCTTGCAGGGCGATCGCATTACGTTGGCTGCGAGTTTTGATCAGCTACGCGATGCCCAAAAGCAAGAGGTGCTTAACCTATTACGGCTCGGTAACTATCCCCACAGCGTTTATGCTAGCGATGGTCGCCTATTGTCGGCAGTGTATGACGCTTGTACACGCTTTGATATGCTGACTGAGCGGGCCCGCTATAGCTGGTATTACAACAGTATTGGGCGATGGCTCCCTACCGATCTACCCCGCGAGGCGCTGCGGAATGCCGGTCATCCATTTTGGCGGCAGGTGCAGGTATCCATCAGCGAGTCGCAGGAGCAGGCTATTCGCAATTTATTTTGGAACAAAATGGGCTACAGCCAAGCGGATAGCGGCATGTGGATCGCCTGGGTTCCAGAACAGGGGTATTTTGAAATTAATGTGCCGAATGGCTATGACGTGCAGCAATTGGCAGAGTTTTGGGGTGTTGCGCCCCACGCCTATCGCTACGTTGTTCTCTCAACGGACGGTACCTGGCTGATGGATGCCAACTTTGACGGCTAACTAAAAGGCTGTCAATTTTGAGGTGAGGCTGTCAATTTTGAGGCGCAGTACGCGAGCGAGACGCTCGCGTCTCCCTGGCAGCATATCCCCATGCCCGCCCTCCAGGTATGGAAGGGGAAATCGCCTTAATTCAGCGTTAATTACAGCGATGTCCAGCCGTCTCACTGCGGGGACGAGCCACCAATCCGGGGTAGGGTTCCGGGGCAAATTCCTGGTTGGGGTTGCTGAGCAGATGGCGATCGCAAATCGAGCAGAGTTCAGATTCAGTTTGGGCCAGCCGCATATCCCGCAAGAAAGCGCCTGCGGCATCCACACTCTGAGCAATGTAGTTGAGATACATCTTCAGGTAGCTGACGCGGGCTCGCTCGGGCACTGAGAGCGCTGTCGTAGTATGCCGCAATTGCTCAATATAGTCACGAACTTTAGCCAGCGTCACCACAAAAACAGGCTGACCGCTTAAGCGCTGACGAATTTGCTGAAAAATCCAGGGGTTGCGGATTGCCGCACGACCAATCATCACCCCTGCAGCCCCAGTTTTGTCCAGAACGGCGACAGCCGCAGCGGCAGAGGAGACATTACCATTTGCTAACACCGGGCAATTGACCGATTGGACCGCATGGGCGATCAGATCGTAATGCACAGTGCCATGATACATTTCCTTGACCGTGCGACCATGCAAGCTCAGCAAATCGATGCTATGTCGGTTAATTAGGTTGAGAAATACCTCAAAATTAGCTGTATTTTCAAAGCCGATCCGCATCTTCACGGTCAACCGCCCCGCTACTGCCTCCCGCAGCTCCCCCAAGATGCGATTAACCTTTTCCGGATCGCGCAACAGCCCACCCCCAACGTTTTTGCGATAAATTCTCGGGGCAGGGCATCCCAGGTTTAGGTCAATACCCGCAATCGGGTACTGTCCCAACTCGCGCGCAGTCCGAACCAAGTCAGGAATGCTCTCGCCAATCATCTGCGCAAAGATAGGGCGATCGCTCGTGTTTTCGGTAATCGATCGCAGAATTTTTTTGTCCAGCGTTGAGCTGGCATGAACCCGAAAATACTCCGTAAAGAAGTAATCAGGACTGCCATAGCGAGCAATCACCGTCATGAAAAATAAATCCGTCACGTCCTGCATAGGAGCAAGCGCTGTCAGGGCAAGTCCCGGACAGAGGGGGGGTGGCAGAAGCCTGGAAGGAGGGGCTTTGGGAGTGGGTGGAATTACCAAGCGGATTAAAAGGGGTCTGCAAACGGTATGGTCTGAGTCATCCTATCAAGAATTCAGGCAGGGCATCCATCACCTATGACGCTGCGTCCGAAATAATCCCTACTTCACGCCCTGGAAAACACCTAGAT
>DATNOY010000055.1:0-3745 GCA_036703495.1 Coleofasciculaceae cyanobacterium | reverse complement strand
CGTATTCCTGATACTCGCGTAGGTCGAACCTCTCAAGTCAATGAAGTTGAATTTGGTTTTGATGAATACGAAGGTACAACTAAGGACTATGGATTAGAAGATCCTATCCCCAACCGAGATGTTGAAAACGCACCTCAGGGATACGATCCGATCGACCATGCCACGATGATGTTGACCAACTTGGTCTTGCTTGATCGTGAGCGCCGAGTTGCAGCAACAACTTTCAACCCCGCCAACCACGCCCAAACCATCACCCTTTCAGGATCAAGCCAGTTTACCGATCCAGCCTCTGATCCAGTTGGCGTGATCAATAATGGCCTGAAATCCATGATTCGGCGCGGCAACATCATTGTAATGGGAGAGGACACATACACCACCATTTCGATGCATCCCAAGATTGTTTCGGCATATCACGGCACCGATGGTAGTTCTGGTGTTGTTCCTACAGATTTCTTGGCCACCTTGTTTCGGGTTGATGCTGTCTATGTTGGCGCGGCTTGGGCTGACTACACCCGACGCGGCCAAACGCCAGTGAGAACTCGACTATGGAATAACCACATTGCTCTATTGCGTCGAGATAAATTGGCAAACCTTCAGTCCGGTGCGACTTGGGGGATGACCGCTCAGTTTGGCAATCGCCGCACCTACCGCAGAGATGATCCAGAAATTGGTCTAGATGGTGGTCAACGTGTCCGTGTTGGCGAATCCGTAGAAGAGATCGTCAGCGCCGCTGAATTTGGTTCTTTGATTATCAACGCAACTCCATAACCTTATGCCTACCTATAGAGTCAAGCGTCCACTGAGTCACAATAATAAGCCCTACTCGGTCAATAGCGTGATCGAGATGGAGGAGGAAGAGGCGATCGCCTTGGTTGAAAGTGGAACGGTGGAGCCATCTGATGAACCTGTTAGCACTACACCTCCTCAGCCTCTTGTCACTAAAACAGGGCTGGATTTACCAGGTGGTGAACAGTTTAAGTCTACTAACTCTGAAGAACTGCAAACGAATCGAACCTCCTTAGTCAATATCAATGTCGCAATTCCAGAAGACTTAATGGCATTGCCAAACATCAAAGAGACGACAGCAGAGGCGATCGTTAGCAATCGCCCCTATGCTTCCGTTGAAGAAGTTCGCACCAAGGCTAACTTAAAGCTCTCCGAGGAGAAGTGGAATCAGTTAAAAGCCTTGATTACTGTCCAACCCACTGAAGGCCCAGCGGTGCAGTAGCCATGCCCTACGCCACTCCTCAACAGTTTATTGATACCTACACCAACGATGAGGCCGTTCAACTCTCTGAGATTGACAATCCCGCTGCTGGTGCGGTTAACAATGCACAAATTGAGGACGCGATCGCAGATGCCCAACGCGAGATTGATGGCTACTTAGCCGTTCGGTACGCCCTACCCTTACTCGAAGTGCCTGACATTATCCGCTTGATTGCCTTACGAATTGCCCGCAAGAACCTCGACCTCTACGACCCCAGGGAAGTGGTGCTTGAGGATTACAAAACGGCGCTGGATTGGCTCAAGCAGATTGCCGCTGGCAAGTTGGCGCTAGTGCTACCCGATGGGACCGTGCTACCTCCTCTGACTGCCCCAGTGGTATCAGGGGCGATCGCATTTGGAGCAGGTGAGCGGATATTCACTCGCGAGACTTTGGATAGTTATCAAGCCTATTGGCGAGGTCGGCTGTGACAGATCCGGCGACAGAGATTGAGGAAGCGATAATCACTCGACTAGATCCCCTGACCGCAGATGGCATCTATGTCCGAAATCGTGCCCAATCTCATCAGCAAGCCAAAGCACAGGCGCAGCTAATCATTGTTCTGGTCAGTGGTCGAGCGATCGCCACTCAGCCAAAACATAGAGGCGCACCTATCCATCAAAGCCTGAGCTTTCAAATTATTGCCGAATTCCAGAATCAGCGCACTCATGCTGGCGCTTACCCCGTGATCTACCAAGTTGGGGGACATTTGCAAGGGTTTATCCCACAAGGAGCACAAGCAGGGGCGATCGCATGGAATGGCTTTAACTATCAAGGCTACAGCGAGCAAAGCAAAATCTATCAGTGGTCAATGGATTTCTCTTTGCCCATTGAGTTCAAACTACCGAGGGCTGTATGACCCCAAAGAAAACAGACGAACCTGCAACTAAAGAATATGTCGTGATCAAGGGGCCAGTATCCGTGGGTTCAAAACTCAAAGATACTGGCGCGATCGTTTCTCTGACTGATGTCGAGGCGGAACTGCCCCAGAACAAAGGCCGACTCACGCCAAAAACCTCACCAGAGGCTAAGGCAATCATCGAACTACAGCAAGCTCAAGTTGAAAAAGGAGGGGCATAGATGCTCTCAGGCTTCGGCTTTCCCGCGATTATCACTCGTGACTTGGATGCCACGACGATCGCCCAAAACTTAATGTTTAACATCCCGTTGGTGACGTTCAACTATGAACAAAACACCGACGTAAAAGAAGCGTTGAAATGGCAGGCAGGACAACAGGTGGTTGCTGACTCTGCTAGAGGTCGCCAGACCAACACCCTCACCCTGGGGTATGAGTCAATCGACTGGTTTGGCTTGCAGTTTGCCTTTGACCAATTAGCCGTAGACACTACCGCCACTCTACCCTTAGTCAAACAAGGCACTGTGCCCACATCTGGCCCTTATACGTTCTCTGATACCACTCTAGTATCGGGAAATATTGCCAGCGTCAAAGTCTATATTGATGAGCGCGGTGACTGGGGTCCACCTGGATTCCGCAAAGCTGGAACAACTACTCCAGCAGTGGGTGAGTTTGTAGCAGCGACAGGTACCCTAACTTTCAATGCGGCGGATGCAGGCGCTCCATTCACTTATGTTGTAGACACCACCTATACCGATATCAGTTCTATTGGTGCAGCAGCAAGTCCGATCAAGGTTGGCACCCTTTCCTTTGTTGGACAGCTCTATGGTCCCCGATTCCCTGAGAATGTGATGATCTACTTCCGCTCTATCACTCGGAAGTCTGACCCATCGATCAACACAGACGATGTGCCACGGATTGAGATTCAGTACTCAGCCAATTTAGTGGCAGGCCGATCGCTCCCGTTTGAACTGTACGAACTATCAACAGCGGCTTAATGGCTTTCCAGGTGGCGATCGCTGAGTTTAATCGAGTTGACTTCGTAGATCGCTTTGGCACAACTCGGATTATTGCAGGTTGTTCCCTGTGCGGCAGAGAGGAGTTCTTTGCTCGTATCAGGGAACTTTGCGATCGCATGAACTCAGAAGCTGGGGCAGACGAGACTTGGGAGCAATTTTATGAACGAGACGATCGCACTAAGTTTTTGGTGAAGCGTTGCCTAGAACTGAATGGTATTGACCCAGATTGGGTAAACCTGTCCATGATTGATCAGTTGTTACTGAGTCGTCCGGGTGAACTGGAAGGGATGCCAAAGCAGGGTTGGTTGGTGGAACTGAACTTGCCGCGTAAGCCTGCCCAAGAAGGACAAGCGGCAGCAAGTCTAGAGCAGATGATTGCCGCGCTCTCTAGCCACACCCAAGGATTGATTGAGGCTCTAGAGCTAGCGAGAGATCCAAAGTATCCGGCCAATGAACTAGTCGAGATTTTAGAGGCGAGAGTAGAGCAGCAGAAAGAAGCTTTGCCCGACAAGAAAAAGCCCACTCGTGCCGACTTTGAGAAACAGCGGAAGAAGTTGCAGGAGCGATTGAGCAAAGTTAACGAGGGAGATGCGATCGCTCCAGTGT
>DATNOY010000054.1:0-4642 GCA_036703495.1 Coleofasciculaceae cyanobacterium | reverse complement strand
TAAGAAGGAGATAAACTCTCGTCACATCGTAAAATTTCAGCTTGTCTTGACTTTTCAGCAATAAAAGTCAAACGACACCAAGTTGGAAGTAAGATGACTTTTCTACCTTCATACTTAGGATCATCTCTAAGTTCTTCCTTGAAACCAGTTTCAAAAATTAGAGTATACTCCCCTTCACAGATAGATATAGTATGTTCATTTGAAGGTCCTGGTGCATCCTCAATAGCAACAATATTTGATGAACTAACCGAGAAGGGAACTAAAATTGCACGAACTGTTTTCTCTAATAGAGGATTAATCTTATTTGCCATCCAAATTTCAGCATCCAAGTTAGAGCCATGCCCAAGTGTCTTAAATGATACACTTTGAGGACGCCAAGAAAATCCTTGCACATTGTTTTCAGGTAACCAATCGTTTAATGGATATTCCAAACTAGGCTCAAAAATACTAATCAAGTTTTGCGAGAGTCCAATCTGGAAGGAAGCAAAGAGTTCCATAATTAATTTTGGCTGAGGTTCAATAAAAACTATATTCTCTGATTGCCTGATACATCTTTGTAGATCCCTGGTAACTAAAACACTGTGCACTTCCAGTGCATAGATTCTTCAGGGCAAGGAGGAATAAAATTCCTCCACTGGTTTGAGCAAAATCCATCCCAGATGAGTAGAGCGATCGCCCGGAAAAGCTTACAGCTAAAGCCTTGCACTGAAAATGCATAGTTTGTACTAGCGCGTTGGGACAATCAACCGCAGATCCGTAGTAGTCAGCATCATTATCATCACAATTATTGTCATCGTAAGTTTCAAATTCGGCTTCTAGATCCTTTCGACGGTCTTCATAAAATTTTTGATATCCTTGGTATGAGCCAGGGTTGATGGTCTCACCATACTGATTTTCTACAAAAATTACAGGATTGCTCTCAAGACGGCGTAGATTATACAAGTTGTATCTATCTCTCTGCATTTCCAGATATCGAGACTCTAACTCAAGACCTAATTTTACAATCCACAGAAGAACTGTATAGCAAGGATCATCTTCTGGGTTTGGAGATTGGTTAAGAGTTGCTGATGCATATAACTCATTGCTAAATACCTCTTCTGAAGATGTTTTAGTATAAGCATGCTCTGAAGGGAATACAAAATTTCTAAAGGTGGTGGCTGCTATCTCTGAATCTTGCCTGTTTCTCTCCAACTTTGACGCTTCAGCAAACAAAGTTGTTGGATCAAAAATTACTTTAGAAGTAGCGTAAGATTTGCCTGTTGCGAAAATTTCGTCAACAAAACGTACATCCTTTAACTTATCTTCTGAGTTTGGCATTAGCCTGAGTTAGCTCTCATAAATCCATTTTTCTCCTGAACCAACACTTAAAACGTTACCACTTGGTGTAAAAAGCATCCAGTAAGCTTCATCTTCTTCATCGTTCGGATAAGCTGAAAAGGTTCGTATAACTATTTCTTGTTCAAACCTAAAAATTGTTTCCCAATTGGGAGATGTTAATTCAACAGAACTAAGAGCTAAACCATCTAAACATTGGATAGCTGATTCTATTTTAGAATGTGAATCTTCAGAAGTTGCCAAAACTTCCCTCCCTTTTTCAAGGCGCCAGACGCACATATAAATCCACAAGTGCCACTCTCCATGAGTATAAGTACGTCCACGTACTTCTTTAGATGGTAAAGCTTTACCAAACTCCAAGGTTATAAAGCTGCCATGCCCTAGTTTTGGTTCCCAAACCTTTTCCCCAAGCAAAGGAGCAAAGATTGCCAAAACTTCTTGAATTTTTGAATCAGTCATAATTCTGTTCGCTCAGTGAAATTAGCTACTTCAACTATTCATCCCAATCCTCAGGAATCCATTCATTTTGGGTTTCCGAATCTGCAAATAATTCAAATCCTAGATAAACCATCTCCCAGAATCCATACCCTTGACCACTTACTGCATCGTGAAACTGCCTTTCTTCCTCCTTGCTGAGTTCTCGTCCTAATATCTGCTGAAGCTTTTTAACGGCATCTCTAAACTCTTTATTTTTCTTAGTATTATCTCCTGGAGTATCGCCGCGTCGTGCAGCAAAAATCGTTCTAACAATGCCCTCAATGATTTCCCGAAGTCCTTCTATCACTTCTCTAGAAGCAATACCTAACCGATTGAGCTGGTTGATAAACCTGTCTGTAACATCACTCGCGCTTCATAAGCCAGAACCGCTGCTGGAGACTCAAACGAGTTGATAAACGCTGCCAACTCATTACCGCCCTTGAGCAGATATGCTTCACTCTGAGCATTCCACAGCGTATCCAGGAAGAAGTTTAACGGTTCGTCTCCTGAAGCGGGTGTAGTGGGATCGATCGCCCCATAAGCCTTACCCAACTCCATCAGTGCTGCCACAAACTCTGGACTCTCAAGCTGAGCTGCTAGTGCTGGTGTTGCCTTCACCGCTGCTAACAGCTTCGAGCGGTTTTGTCCCCTCAAGCGATCGCACTTCTAGACCTATACGTTTAACCCCTAACAAACCTATACAAAACCGAAAGCAATCAGCAATTTGTACAGGTTAACCTACAGATTTATATTCCAGAATGACCCATTGATGAGATATTCATATATCAATTTTTCCATTAGCTTTCGCCTAAAGCTTTTATTATGCAGGAATTCTAGCGTTTTACAAATATCTCGAATCACCCCTATATACGCTTAACCGTTTAGGATTAGTCTTGTATACTGGATGTATACAGATAAAGCTCAACTTACTACAGAGTTTTTTATTCACTTCTAACTGCATTGCAGAAGCGCCATGCCACCCGTTCACAACAGACTGACTTACACCCTTGAGGCGATCGCTGCTCTGTTCTATCACCCTGTTCTCTGACAACTCCTGCTATTCACACCACCTGATGAACCGTCACGAAATCATTGCCGCTTATCGCTATCGCATTGCTCAAGGTGCCAGAACTCGCCTCACCAGTGCTGACCTGGAAGGTCTGATTCAGGCTTTCATTGACCAGCTCAAAACTCTTGACAATCGCTCTGCCATCGACCAACTCTGTCAGGACGAGATAGCCCTATTGGAAGAGGGCTATCCTCAAGCCACGGTTGCTAAAAACTATATCCCTCGCTATCGCAAGGCGATTTTAGCGGCTACTGAAGCAGGCGTTTTACCGCTGACTGAATCAACATCGCTCGACTATGACTACTCCAAACGCAATGGCGAACGGGTGCATTTTCACGGGCATTATGCCTATCGCGTCATGAAGTACACCGACGAGTATACAAACATTGCTCAGCAGGACAATGCCCGTAACAACCTTAAGCAAGACAATCTCAAACCTGTGAATCTGGAGCGATACCTGGAGGTAGCGCGTCACCTGTTGGCAAGTCGCGATCACAATGAACTGGCAGTCGGCATTGCCGCTGTCACGGGCCGTCGCTTTAGTGAGGTAGTGCAGCACAAGTTCTCTAAAACTGATGACCTCTATACTTTGCGTTTTGCAGGGCAATTGAAGAAAAGGGAGGAAACTGAGGCTTACCACACCCTCTGTCTGATTCCCGCGGCTGAGGTTTGGAAGGCGATCGGGCGCTTCCGCAAGTTAGAGCGGATTCAGGATCTCCAGGATTTAACGACCCAGCAAATCAATGCCCACATGAATAAAGCAGTGCAACGGGTGGCGCAGCGGTATTTTGGCGAGTCCGGCATTGTCCCCACGATTGCCGGGGAAACGGCAACCACCATTCACAATCTCAGAGCCGTCTATGCGATCGCTGCCATCCATCTCTTCTGCCCACCCCACAAGGCTGACCACCGCTTCTTACAAGAACAACTGGGGCATGTCATCGGGCAACGCAACCTCCAGATCCTCAAGAACAGCCCTTCTACGGCTCATTACTTCCACTACTTCCTCACCGATGCCAACGGCAGGCACATCGGAGCCAAGGGCGTTCTGCTCGATGCGGAGCTAAGAAGTAAGACTGAGCCTCAGCCTGCGGCTGACTCTCCAGCAGAACCCGCAATTCAGACCACTGATTCTACTCAGACCCAAACCAAACCTGAAACACTCCCTACATCCACGACAGAACCTAAACCGGAGACACATTTTATGGAAGCTCTTGCCGAACTCTCCAACACCATCGGCTTCCTCAGAAGAGAGGCGGAACTGCAAAAACATCGCGCTGATGAACTGCAAGGGGAACGCGATCGCCTGGTACGGGAATTATCGACGCTCCGCCAAACTGTCAGTGAGTTGGAGCAAGCCCAACAGCTTCAGGCAACTCAGCGTGATCCCCTCCTCCAGCAGGTTGCTGAACTGCAAGCCGAAAATGCTGCTTACAAAGCCAAGCTGGATGCCTTTAGCAACTTGCTCGCCAATGGCAATACCTCCTCACCAGCTGCACGCTCTCCAGCTACTTCCATTACCAGTTCTACCCCAGCTCCTACTCTGACCCCAGTGCTTGAGACTGTAGTGGATGCAACTCCTCCCAATCCCATCACTCCAATTCAACCAACCAGGCGATCGCCTAAAGGGTCAGCTCACACCAAGCTCGAAGCCGCAGTTCTATTCCTCCAACAGCTCAATCAACAGGTTGAGCATGAGCAGATGTGGGCCATTACTCAAAGCATCCTTGCTTCCCTCACCGGCAGCAATATTGCTCTGAC
>DATNOY010000053.1:0-2922 GCA_036703495.1 Coleofasciculaceae cyanobacterium | reverse complement strand
TGGGGATTATACTTTCTAGGACTTCCCTGGCTATATACCTGGGGTTCAGGGCGTTTTTCAGGCGTTGCTCGGGATGCAACCTATCTGGCGGACTACATTATGGCCCGCAGAAAGGTTTCGCATTCCAATGCCTGGAGTGTCGTCAATGAATTTTTACTGGGTTCCTGATGCTGCAGCCAATCTAGTAAAGACGCAGGGGAACTGGAAGGTGTGCCGTCCGAGCGATCGAAAGCTCACGCTGAAGCTCCCATACCCCCTGTCCCCATCGGAGGGCGTAGCACTTCAACGGTTAGAGACTGTTGCCTAAATCGTCAGTAACTATTCATTTACTATGACCCAATCTTACTCATTCAAACTTGCAACTTCCCCCCGAGAAATTGCAGCCTACTTTGCCTTGCGTCAGGCAATTTTTGCAGAGGAACAGCAGCTCTTCCAGGGCAATGATCTAGATGAACTAGATGATATAGCGTATCCCATTGTGGCGATCGCCCAGGGAAATATAGATTTCAACCTAGTAGACGCTAGTACGAAACTAACAGATACCAGTTTAGTAGTAGGCGTGGTACGGATTTATGAACCGGAACCAGGTCTTTGGTATGGCGGCAGACTGGGAACCCATCGGGACTATCGCAAAGGTTGGAAAATTGGCAAAGGCTTGATCGAAAAAGCCGTGACTACAGCTAATACGTGGGGATGCGATCGCTTTCTCGCTACGGTGCAGCTGCAAAATGTCCGATTTTTTCAAAGGCTGCATTGGAACTCTCTGGAAGAAATCGCAATTTGCGATCGCCCGCATCATTTAATGGAAGCTGACCTGAACTACTATCCACCTGGTATGGAAGCACGGCCGATTTTACACCCGCAAATCCGAGAAGCTTCCTGAGGGAAGAATGTTCTAATATTTGGGATTGGAATTTTTGGCGGCATCCGCTGTCCCCGACCGTTCGGATTTGGGGTCATGATGCAGTCGATCGGTATGATGACCATCCAGCTTACTAATATCAACATCCAGATCCGGATCGACAGAGCTTCTAAACCATAAAGACTGTTGGGGTACCCCGATCGCCAGTTCCTCTCGTCCTAAAGCCAGCACCAAGCGCCGGCGAAATTCACGGGCCACAGTCCACTGCTGCAACGGTAAGGTTTTGATCCAGACTCGGATCAAGATACCGTTGTGATTGACCTCATCAATCCCCAAAACCTCTGGCGGATCAGGCATTTTGGGTCCCCAAACTTTATCCTGATACATTTCTTGAGCCAACCGGCGGATCACCTCCAGCGCATGATCTGGATCTGTCCCGTAGGCTAAGTCGATCGCCAAATCAACCCTAGACCAATCTTTAGACAGGTTTTGTACTACCGTAATCGTGCTGTTAGGAATGGTGATGAGCTGTCCTTCACTATTGCGCAGCTGGGTAATTCTCAGGTTCATATTTTCGACAAACCCAGAAACATTCCCGATGACGATCACATCACCTACTGCATATTGATCCTCCAACAGGATGAGGAATCCATTGATCATGTCTTTGATCAAGCTTTGGGCTGCAAACGAGATGGCCAGACCAATAATCCCGGCCCCTGCCACAAACGGAATTAGATCAACCCCCACCACCGGCAGCGCCGTCAGCAACCCTATCACAATCCAAATTAAGGCAGCACAGCTTTGCAACACCCTGGAGAAGGTAGAAACTCGCAATGCCAGCCGTTGAGAGGCTTCTGGATCAATAAAACTCTCTTTGACCAAGGCTCCTGAAAAGCGATCGATCAGCATACCGCTAATGCGAATGAAAATATAAGTTGCCAATCCAATGGCCAAAAGTTTTAGAGGCGTTGACAGGACGAGCGGTTGCAGCCAGCGAGTGTAGGGAAACATCCCCAAGATAGCAAAGACACCGCCGACCCAAATGCCAAGTTGAACTAATTGCAACAGACGGTGCTGCACATCGCTTAAGTCACGCCGCCGCCGTTTTGTTCGCTGTTGCTGCAGTGTCCTAACCGTATTAGAGTCGGCTTCGCCTGCGGGGCGGGTTGAAACATCTGGATTGGGAGGAATTTGAGCCTCAAGATGTTCTCGTTTGGCTTTCAGCCGTCGTCGCAAACGATTGGCACACCATCCCCCCGCCAGCATGGCTAGCAAAGTGCCCGATGCGATTAGCGCTTGATGCGTTAAAGACTGCGGCTGACGTTCCTGATGCGCCTGAATTAAGGCTTTTTTAATGATGACCGTCAGCTGGTCTGCCCAGCGATCTAGATCTTGCACTTGCAATTGAGCATCCAAGGTGGTCACGGTCATCAAGTATTGACCGTTGATGGAAATCACCGGTAGGTTGCTGCTCTGATCAATGGCTGAGGTTACTGCTAGTTTTTCAGGGTCAAAGTTGCTGTTGGCAATCCGCTCTAAGGTTTCTTCAATCCCCTTGATCCGCTGCTCAATGGGAGTGGTATTGGCTTGCTTAGCGTCTTGAGACAGGCTAGGGGCAGCGATCGCAAATAAAGTTCGCCCATCCAGCCTCACGTCGCCTGTGGCTATGTCGGTGGGATTGGTCAGCTTGGAGAAGTTGAGCGGATTGGACTGCTGGAGGTTGATGGCGGGCAAGCTAGGCACTTGCGCTTCCACCTGCGGGGCAATAGTGACAATCAAGATCAGGGCGATCGCCCCAGCAATTACGGCCCGAAACCCTTGTTGAGACCCGCTTTGAGAACGGCTTTGCGTCGCTCGGGTTTTAGTGATTGGCGCTGTTTTGGCTTTGGCCCAGTGCTTACCAAATTTCATCTTGTCCTTTCTCACCCCACATCAGGTCATCTCGCTTTGGCAGAGCACTTGGCGATCGTAACACTGCCATCGCTGCAGCAATTTCTCCTCAAGTTGACTGGAGTTGCTGCCTTAGGTTTCTCTGGACTCGCGCTAACCGGCAAACCTGT
>DATNOY010000052.1:0-3378 GCA_036703495.1 Coleofasciculaceae cyanobacterium | reverse complement strand
ATATCGTATTGCCGCTGTAGCAGGTTGTATCGAGCACCGCTTCATCTCCCAGCATTGCAGCGACGGCCCCCTCTCACCTTATCTATTGTTTGTTGATAACGAGGTTTACTCCATGACTCAGATGTCTCCAAAGCCTACTTTTCAAGGCTCCAATCCCGAATCCACTTCAGAGCCTGAGCATATTCAAAGCACGGTCTCTGAGATGGTAAATGATTCATTTTCTGCCTGGGAACAGTCTGCTCAAGACGCGTCATCTTCCCAGTTTGAGCAGTTGCAACGAGAAACAGAGTCTCTGGAAGGAGTACCTCAGCCTCAGCGAACAGGCTGGTGGAAGACACTCAGCGTGCGAACGAAAGCAAGCGCTGTGGCCATTTTATTGGGTACAGCTCCCGTTATTTTCATTGGGGCGATCGCCTATCATTTTGCCAACCAATCTATCACCGCACAGATTGAGCAGGAGAAAAAAGATCGCGCATCGCAGCTCGCCAATGCGATTAACGTGTACATGAACGACCGATTTTCGGATGTGCAGATTCTGGGTCAGCTGCCTATTTTCTCAGACTCTAAAGTATTTGCAGCAACTCCCGCTTCCCAGAGAACAGCCTTGCTCACCCAATACATCAACCTATACGGGGCATACTCAAGTGTGGCGGCATTCGATCGCGATGGTAATCCCATTGCCCAGAATGAAGGAAAACCCGTTCCTAACCATAGCGATCAAGACTTCTTCCAACAGGTTCTCCGAACTGGGCAACCCACAATCACTTCGCCAGCGATCGCCAAGGCAACTGGAAGACTCTCCATGCGTCTTGCCGCACCCATTAAAGATGTGAATACCAACAAAACTGATGGGGTGGTGCGGGTCTTGTTTCCGGTGGACAGTTTGGACAGAATTGTTCAAGAGTATGCCAGTCCTGGAGACAACTACTATGTGATTGACAACACTAACAAATACTTTCTGGCCTCTGGAATGACTTCTGGAAGCAGCAGCAGACTAGGTAAACCTGCCACCGACCATTTTGCAAAATATACCCAGCTTGCCAAAGCAGAGGGGGGCTCAACGCTAGATACTGATCCCGATGATGGATCGGAGCGGTTGTTAACCTATGTACCGTTAAAGGACCTGGCAGGCGTTTCAGAACTCGACTTTGGCGTGTTAATTGCCAGCGACACCAGAGTTGCTTTTGCCTCCCAAAAACAGCTTTTATTAACGATTGTTCTAGGAACAGCAATTGCAGCTTTGATTGTAGCCGCGATCGCAGCGGACATTGCGAACCGGGGTACCCGTCCAATTCTCTCTGCTGCAGGTGCAGTGGCAAGAATTGGGGAAGGAGACCTCACCACCCGTTTGGAAGTCCGAGGTGGAGACGAGATTGCCTCGCTGGGATCCAACATTAACAACATGGCAAGCCGGCTTCAGGAAGCGCTAAAAGCACAACTTTTTGAAGTCCAGCAGGAACGCTTAGTCACCGCCGCTAAAGGTTCAGGAGTACTACGAGCTGAAGATTTGCAAGAGATTTTCGATCAAGCAGTTGAAGGCGCTCGGCAATTCCTCAATCTAGATCGAGTCGTTATCTACCGCATTAACACAGGCTCCAATGCCGGAATTGTCTCTGAATCCGTCGATATTGGCTGGGCAAGCGCTCTTCAGGACAACGTCAACGATGCCTGTATTCCAGAGGATTTGCTGGAACTATACAAACAGGGGAGAACTGTAGTGAATCATGACATCACGACAGTCAATTTGCATCCAGATCACTTAAAGCTGCTCAAACGCCTCAATGTTCAATCTAATCTTGTAGTACCCATGCTGGGAGGAGGGCAGCTCTTTGGCTTACTCATTGCTCACTCCTGTGCCACACCCCGCACTTGGCAAGAGTCAGAGATTAACTTCTTGAAACGGTTAGGCAGTGAGCTAGGGCTATCGATTTACCGGGTGGAACTGCTAGAGCAAACAGCCAATCTGGCAGAAGAACAGCGGGAGCTGAAAGAAGGACTGCAAAGGCGTGCCTTAGAACTGCTGATGGAAGTTGATCCGATTAGCCGAGGCGATTTGACGGTTCGGGCAAAAGTGACGGTGGATGAAATTGGTACGATCGCCGACTCTTACAATGCCACCGTGTCCAGCCTCCGGCAGATTGTCCTTCAGGTGCAGGAAGCCACTCGTCAGGTGACAACAACTGCCAGTACTAGCGAAGCTTCTGTTCAAGCCCTTTCGGCTGAGGCACTGCGGCAAGCTGAGGAAATTTCAGCAGCGCTAGAGATTGTTCAAGGCATGGCAAACACCGTACAGACTGTAGCCGACAATGCTGAGCAAGCCGAACTTGCCGTTCAACAAGCGGCTCAGACTGTAGAAGAAGGAGATGCGGTCATGAACCGTACTGTAGAAGGAATTCAAGTCATTCGCTCTACGGTTGCCGACACAGCCAAGAAAGTAAAACACCTTGGAGAATCTTCTCAAAAGATTTCTAAGGTAGTAGAGCTGATCAGTGCCTTTGCTGCGCAAACCAACATGCTAGCGCTGAACGCTTCTATTGAGGCTTCTCGAGCTGGAGAAGAAGGTAGAGGTTTTGCAGTTGTAGCAAATGAGGTGCGATCGCTGGCTCGTCAATCGGCAGAAGCCACAGAAGAAATTAGAAAGCTAGTCAGCAACATTCAATCAGAAACCAGTGAAGTGGTTACTGCGATGGAATCTGGGATTGAGCAGGTGGTCACTGGAACAAAACTAGTGGATGAAACGCGGCAAAGTTTGAACAAGATTACAGCCGTTAGTGCTCAAATTAGCGACTTGGTTGAAGCGATTGCTCAGGCAACTGTAACGCAGTCTCAAGCTTCTGAAGCCGTTACTCAAACGATGAAGGACGTGGCAGCCAGTGCCAGTAAAACTTCAACAGAAGCCAGTCAAGTTTCGTCTTCTTTTGAAGAACTGAAAAAGGTAGCACAAGTGTTACAAGAAGGTGTAGGTCAGTTCAAAGTTAGTTAATTGAAAGATGACTATTTAGATAGCATCTCTGCTCAGCGAAGAATCATTTTTGCACTCAATCAGGGTGCATTTGAATCTACCTCACGATATCAATTTTTCTACCCAGCTTGATTGAGCGTCGTCTCAGAAATAATCCAGAAACTTCTGAAAAGGCATTGCAGTAAAAGTGATAGAACCTCCCTATCCCTGCTTTCAATTTTCAGAGGCTGCTGATCAGGGTCATACTTCAACACGCATAAACCCATTTCTTTAGAAAGTGTAAAATGGCCGTTAATTCAGTACAAAAGTCCGCCAAGTTGCGTCCCAACTGCCTCTCTTTTCCGGAAATTCTTGCTCAATCTATTTCACTGATTGCCCCTACCATTACAGCTGCCTTAAATGCCCCTTTAGTGTTT
>DATNOY010000051.1:0-4601 GCA_036703495.1 Coleofasciculaceae cyanobacterium | reverse complement strand
AAAAACAAAATAATTTCACCTTTGGCCCGGCGAATCCCATAGTTACGGGCACCGGGTAGGCTGGCCCAATCGACCCAAAACAGGCGGATTTTTTGTTGCGCTGCCAGGGACTCCAGGTAGGTCTGTGTCTCTGGGGTGTGGGTCGGCGTTTGGTCAATTATCAGCACTTCATAGTTGTCATAGTCTTGCTGCAAAATGCTGGCGATCGTTTCACGCAAAACGTCTTCGCGTCCGTAGGTGGGCAGGATAAGGGAGATCAGGGGAGAGGGCATGGTCAGAATTCAGAATAAGGATGAAAAGGGATCAGGAGATAAAGCCAGAGATCAGGCAGCGCCAGGTCAGGCAAAACCAGGTCAGGCAAAACCGGGTCGTTTGAGGCGGTTTCGAGAGAGCGGCTTTTTGCCAGGGGCAGTCAGGGGCGGAGCGTTAGCTTCTGGCTGGAGACGATCGAGTTCTGGTAGCTTTAGGGCAACACCGGCAAAGAACCAGTAATAGACAGAAACCGGGTCAACATCTAGGGGATAGTAGTAGGTGTTGTAGCTAATGAACAGCACAAACCAGGCGAGTGCAGAGCCATAGCTGCGCAGGGTGCGATCGCGGACAGAGCGATAGGCTTTGAAGGCAGTGTGCGTCAGAACCGACACCAGAACTAAGAAGGCGATCGTGCCTAGGGGCCCAATCTCGTAGAGCATTTTGGGATAGTAGGTTTCTACGAGTTCAGTTTGTCCCAGGGCGCGCGCAGAGTTAGTGGCTCGCCCTAAACCATGGCCCAAAATTGTGTTCCCCTTCATCGCCCATTCAAACTGTCCCAGAATGAAGGCATAGGGTGGAGCCGCATTCCACCGGCTGACAAAGCTGTCGATGCGTTCTTGCACCGTGGCAGGGTTTTGCAAGGCCGCAATACTGAGTACCAGACCTAAGAGGATGGCGATCGGCAAAAATCGTTTGAGGTTGGTCACCTGCCCGGTCACAATCAGCAAGATCCCAATCACAATGGGCACCAGTGCCAGTGCAATCCGCTGCCCTGAAATGACGGCCAGCACAAAAATACAGCCTAAACCGACTAAACCGAGAAGTCGCCAGAGGGGTTTGGGATCATTAAAGGCAGAGGGAAATACTAAAAAGCTGCTGGAAATTAAAAACCAGCCCCACTGCCAGGGTGCAACAAAGGTACCCGGTAGCCGAATTACGCCCTCCTGCGGACTGTAGAGCAGTGCACCGCCTACAAAACACCGGGCCTCCAGAGAAGCTTTGAACAAATCGTTCCCTGTCGCCAGGCGAGTTCCGGCACATTTGCCTGTGAGCAGCATCAAATACTGCACCATAGCCAAGGCGCAGCAAATGATTACTAGCCCGATGGTCAGGCGCATCAGGAAATAAAAGTCTTGCTTACTCCGCAGCAAATAATAGGCGCAAGGGATCAGCGGCAAGTAGCCTAGCATCACCTTCAGCCCCAAGATGCCCATCGCGATCGGCTGTTCGCCGCCTTTCCCAAAGAATTGCTGATAGCCGTTGACCAGCAGCAGCGTGATGCTACACAGCACTAAAACTGTCGTCAGTGCCGGCTTGATCTGTTTGGGGATCAGGAAGGGGAGTCGCTCACGCTTGCAGTGTTGCAAAACGCCGATCAGCGCCGGAATATAGAGTCCATCTTTGGCCAGTTGCAGCAGTGGACTGTTGCCGATGGCGTAGGTAATGGTGCCCCCAAAGGGAACATAGATTAAAAAGCCCCACATGGCTAAGCGGGGATATTTGCAGGCGATCGCTAACATCACAGTGCCGCCCAGTCCTGCAACAGCAATTTTGATGCCGCCCATAAGCCCCAGCAAACCGCCGATGATCAATCCAAAAAAGCTAGCCGTGGCCAAAAAAGTCGTCAGTTCTTTGCGAAAGCGATCGCGCTTCCGCTTCTCTGCCATTTGCTCCTTCAGGCTCAAAACAGGTGGACTACTGTCAGCTTGAGTCGATTTGGCTTGAGATTTCCGTCTAGGTTTGGCTTTAGATGTCTTGGCTTTAGATGTCTTGGCTTGAGATGTTCTGGGTTTGGACTGGCCCTGAGCTGGATGGCTTTGATCTGGATTATCGGGAGCCGGAGTTGCGGCAGACTGAGCTTGCGGATTGGAAAGTTGACGAGTTTTTAGCACGGTCTTGTACTCAGCCGCATGGCTTTGCCTACGCTATTCACCCCCTAGTTATTCCCCGGTGGGGGATGCAGCTAACGGATCATCCTTCTGGCTCCAGAAACCAGGTTTCTCGTTGCAGAATTCCCCCACCATGACTGCTATAGCGGTTGGCACTTGGTTAAAGCCAGATTATTTTTTGAAAGCCTCGCTCCGTGAGACTTTCAAAAAATAATCTGGACTTGACTCAGTTGAAAGCCATATGGCAATCCGAAATGGTTTGTGAAGAGTGGGGCCGCGTCCCACTCTTCACAAACCATTTCACAAATCAAATAGAACTGCTCAAATAGAACTGCTATGTCATCTGCTTTAAAAAACTGAGAAGCAGCGCTCTATTTGTCATGAGACTTAATCCTTAAATGAGTTATTAACAGGGCTTCAAAAAGCTTTTTAATGCGAATTTAAGATTTTTCACAGCTTAGTTAACGAGGGGCGATCGCCTCCTATCTTGGAAAAGGGGCAGGATTACCTGTCTCAAGCAACTTAGCTGGAGTATTTGTTTCGCCTATGAGCACTTTATTGAATCTCCTGCGAACTCTTCTCATCACCAGCATCCTTAGCTTTTTTGCGCCCCTGTTGCTAATGGGGGTCTTGCTTTCGGGGCTAATGCTGATCAAGTACATTCCTGCTCTGGAAACTATCAGCACGCTCGGACTGGAACAACTGCTGCACTTTCTGGTCGTCTTCGGCACGGGTAGCGCCCTTCGAGGCGTGTTGACCATTAGCATCGTCAGTAGCCTGGTTGGCATTTTGTTCGATACCTATACTTTCTATCGCTACCAAATCCTCCGAGACAGTTAGCACCGAGTTTGCCTAATGCAGGTATAAAGTAGGTAGGATCAGGGCTAAGTTTTCAAGGTGCAGAGGGAAGGGTGCGTATTATAGAAATCTTCTGCGTCACCACTGCTACGGGCAGTTCAAAAAGCTTCCTGATATCCCAAAAAGAGGAATTTGTTGCGATCGCTCTGCTGTTGCTGATCATTGCTGCTGCTTTAGCTTGGCGAAGCCACAAAAAACTGAGTCGGACTTGTGTACAAAATCAAGCCGAAATTGCCCGGTTAGAGCGGTTGTGTTTAGAAAATCAGCAGCGCTGGAGCCGGATGATGTCGTCTTTGCCCAATTCTGAAGGGCAGGATGCTCTGTTCAACCGAATTCGTCAGGCGCTGGCTACTTCCTATGCTCAAACCCAAACCCGACTAGTGAGTTTGGAAGCGGTCGATCTCAACGGCATGCGGATTGATCTTTCTCAGTTGCAGGTAGACTACGCCAGCCTTCAAGACTCTTTGCAGACAGTATTTCAAGAATTGAACCGATTGTATTTGCTAGAGCAGTATGTGATGCAACTGCAAAGGGATGAGGCTGCACAAATTCCGCCACCCGCGAATGAGAACTCGCTGCACTCCAGCTTGGAGCAGCAAATCAATGATTTACAGAACCAGCTTGCTACCTTGCCTATAGAAGGGCTAAGAGATCTGCGGATTCGGCTAGATGCCCTAGAGCGAACTTTGATTAGTTTTGAAAATCGGTTAATGGAGGTTGAACAGCGCCTTTCACCAACCTCCATGCTATTGGCCAATGCGATACCGTTAGCCAATTCAGATGAATTGAAAGTTCTGCAAGTTTTGAAACAAAAAATTCAAGAGCCTGAAACCATCCTGTATCCCGATCAAAGTTTTGAATTACCGACCGGCATGGGCGTAGAAATGCGTTTTACAAAACTAATTAAACGAGCGGATGCGATCGCCCTTTGCGATAAGCTGGCTCGCCTGCCTGATCTGCAAGTTCCCTCGGCTACCATCTCCTGGGTGCGGAGCCGCTTCTTGGTCGGTGTGCGGGGGCTGGAAACGGTGGTCTATCGCAATCGCTATGGTGGCACCGATCGCTATATTTTGCTGCATGAGGCCATCCAGCTGGTTGATGAGCTGATCCGCGAATTTGAAACCAACCATTGGCGATCGCTGGACAGTTTGTAAGGGGGCTGGCTACAGGACAAACCCATCATAGCCGCAGGTAGCACAGCAGACATAATGCCCTTGCCAGGGCACAGTGTCTCCACATTCAGGGCAGTGAAACCTGAGATCAGCGGTGATTAGCCGCTGCGCTGGCGCAGCTGGAACTGGCTTTCTGCGCTTGCGTGGGGGTTGAGTAACTGGGGAGATGGCATTAGTCGCAGGCAGGTACTGCTCGCGATAGGCGATCGCGGCCATCGCGGCGGCTTCCTCGGCTGTCCAGCGTTTGGTTGGTTTCAGCGTCGGGATTTGGCGAAATGGAGCCATGAGGCTGCTGTTACCGGTCAGGGTGGCAATGGTACTGGCGATCGTCTTACAGCAGCTAGCGGGGGATGCAATCACTTGTTGCTCGCTAAAGCGAATCACAATCCATCCAGCATCGAGAAAATATTGATTTCGGAGGATATCTTTT
>DATNOY010000050.1:0-2979 GCA_036703495.1 Coleofasciculaceae cyanobacterium | reverse complement strand
GGGCCGAACAATGGGCCAAGCGTTTACAGCAGGAGCCGCATCTTGTAACAGGCATGGATGCGTCTATGTTGAGCAATCAAGTGCGCCGCTTTAGCCATCAGTCCCGACAGGTGCAGGGGTCGCTGGAAAAGTTTTGGAATCCTGATCAAGGATATCTTTACGACACAATCGCCCCCAATGATTTGCCGGATACCAGCATTCGTCCCAATGCGGTCATCGCCCTGTCGTTAGCCCACTGCGGTTTTCCAGAGGACATGGGCCAGTGCGTTTTGCAGGTGGCTCGCGATCGCCTCCTCACTCCCTATGGGCTGCGATCGCTGGATCCGGCTGATCCGGGCTATATTGGCCGCTATGCGGGCGGGATTTGGCAACGCGATCGGGCTTACCATCAAGGCACCGTCTGGCCTTGGCTATTAGGCCCTTTTGTGCGCGCTTGGCAACGGTTTTATCCGACTGAACCCCTGCCCTTTGATGCCCGACCGCTATTGCATCACTTTCAATATCAGGCTGGACTAGATTCTATTTCCGAAATGTTTGACGGCGATCCGCCGCATTTGCCCCAAGGAGCGATCGCCCAAGCTTGGTCTGTGGCGGAGCTAATTCGCCATGGGACGACGCTAGGACTACCGTCTTTTCTGTAGCTAACCATTCATCGTTGCTGTCAATCCGCTACTGAGCGGCTGCTTAACCGCTACTTAACGGATTTTCTCAAGCCTCAGAAGGGGGAGATTAGGGAAACAATTGACGCAATTTTGTGGAGCACCCTGACTTAAATTGTATAAACTATAATTCCCTGCCTAAAGCGACAATTTTGTAAGGCTAGGACCAACGACATAGTAGCGAGACACGGTAGGGAGATCACAGCGCTACTGGCTCAGATAAGCCACAATCATCTGTGGAAGCACGTAGCTCACGCTTCTATAGTGTGGCTTTGAGAGGGGTGTGGCTTTGACAGGGATGTAGCTTCAGCAGAACCTATATCCAGGCTAATCAGATAAAAACTAAAACTTTAATAAAGCAATTTAAGCATTGCTAATTTTAGAAACAACTTTTTTGTGAGCAGGTTGGAGCGGCCCTCTCACAAAAAATCATCCTCCGATGCAGTACGTCCGCAATTTGCCTATCTAAAAGAAATGTCTGCAAGAACTGATCGCTAGATTGGCTAGTTGAACTGACTCACTGCTTGCCGTAACCTTCGCCTTCTCATTTGTAGGCGCAAAATTTTCGATCGCCAAATTTCACCCTTAAAGGTATCTACCCAATGCAACATGTTAATTTTTCTCACTTTGACACCCCTGCCAATGGCAGAAAATCTTTCGAGTTACCTGGAGCCAAACCTCATTACAATCCTGACCGGCCTGGACAGGTCGAGCATATTTTTCTGAATTTAGTGCTAGATATTCCGCATCAAAGTTATCGGGGCGTTTGCACGATTCGCTTGAATCCCATTCGCACTGGCATCGATCGCCTGACTCTAGATGCGGTCAACCTGCAGATTGATACGGTGCGAGTGGGAGAAAGCTGGCAAGCGTTTGACTATGACGGTGAACAACTGCACATTCACCTGAAGACAGCCACCGAGGTGGGTCAGCCCATTACTTTGGCGATCGCCTACCACGTAGAGCAGCCCCAACGCGGCATGTACTTTATTGCACCCGATCAGCACTATCCTGATAAACCGGTGCAAGTTTGGACACAAGGCGAAGACGAAGACTCGCGCTACTGGTTTCCCTGTTTCGACTATCCCGGACAGCTTAACACTTCAGAAATCCGGGTGCAGGTCCCGAAAGGGCTGCTGGCCATCTCCAACGGCGAACTGATAGAAACTCAAGATAAAGGGGATGAGGTGATTTATCACTGGCTGCAAAAGCAGGTGCATCCTACCTACTTGATGACGCTGGCTGTCGGTGATTTTGCCGAACTTCAAGACCATTGGCAGGGCAAACCCGTAACTTATTACGTTGAAAAAGGTCGGGAAGCGGATGCCCAACGCACGATGGGCAAAACGCCCCAGATGATTGAGTTCTTTAGCCAGACCTTTGGCTATGCCTATCCTTATCCCAAATATGCCCAGGCTTGTGTGGCGGACTTCATCTTTGGCGGCATGGAAAACACCTCAACCACCCTGCTCACGGATCGCTGTTTGCTAGACGAACGCGCTGCGATCGACAATCGTAATTCTGAAACATTGGTTGCCCATGAGCTGGCACACCAGTGGTTTGGCGATTTAGTAGTAATTAAACATTGGTCGCACGCCTGGATTAAAGAAGGAATGGCCACTTATTCGGAAGTGCTGTGGGTCAACCAGGAATATGGGGCGGAAGATGCGGCTTATTATCGCCTGGGCGTCACACGCAACTATCTGGACGAAGACAGCACCCGCTACCGCCGTCCCATCGTCACCCATATCTACCGCGAGGCGATCGAGCTATATGATCGCCACCTCTATGAAAAGGGGGGCTGTGTCTATCACATGATCCGGGCCGAATTAGGGGATGAGTTGTTCTTCAAAGCTATCCACACTTTTGTGCAAGACAACGCCCACAAAACGGTAGAAACTATTGATTTGCTGCGAGCGATCGAGAAAGCCACCGGACGCAACCTGCAATTCCTGTTTGATCAATATGTGTTTCGCGGCGGGCATCCAGACTATAAAGTTGCCTATGCCTGGGATGATGGCAGCAACCTGGCGAAAATCACTGTGACGCAAACCCAGGTAGGAGACAACGGCAGCTCTAGCGATCGATTTGATTTAAAAATTCCCATAGGGTTTGGGCAGATTAGCGAAGGGATTAATTCTAAGCCTGCTGCGTCCTTAAAAACCTTTCCTGTCCGGATTCATGAACGCGAACAAACTTTTTACTTTCCACTTGAGAAAAAGCCAGATTTTATCAGCTTTGATGTTGGCAATCATGTTCTCAAAACCGTTGTGCTAGAGTATCCCATCGCCGAACTGAAAGCCCAGCTGCAACATGATCC
>DATNOY010000049.1:0-2190 GCA_036703495.1 Coleofasciculaceae cyanobacterium | reverse complement strand
TTGAGTAATGGTGAGTTCCATAGAGTCAGGAGTTAAAACGGTCGGTTCGTTAAGCTTCAGGAACTAACCCTTATTTTGCTATAGCTGTAGCTACAGGTGTTAGGACAGGGGCATTTTTGTGCGCACCCACAACAATGCCCTAAGCATCACCAATTCATGAAAACCGAACTTTTAATGTTTGGGGTTTATTCAATTCACGTTCCCAAACATTATGGCTACAGCTATCTATTCTGCGATCGCTGCCCTAAAACCCACAGCAGCGATCGGCATGACAATTTACAGCCATAACAATTTAGCGGTAGATAGCACCCACCGCTCCAGCCTGATTGACCCCTGGAGCAGGACGCATGTTGAAACACTCCCACATCACCTTGCGCTCTATCTTAAGAGGGCACGCTATAGGTGGGGGATAACCTTGATATTTGTTCACAAATAGACGCTAGCTGAGCTGGCTACGGAACTTCTTGATGCTGATGCTGAGCAGAATGATGGCAAACATCGCCAGGGCCAAAACATGTGGCCACAGCTCTAGGACGCCGACACCCTTGAGCAAAAAGCCGCGGGCAATCACGACATAATGCCGTAGGGGATTGAGCAGAGAAGCATAGCGGAAAAAGTCCGGCATACTCTCAACCGGAGCGATCGCCCCTGACGTTTGAATCAGCGGCAGATTGATAAAGAAAGAGGTTAAGACGACCTGCTGCTGGCTTTTAGAAATCGTGGCTAATAAAATGCCAATGCTGATGCCCACGCAAATATATAGAGCTGAGACCAGCAAAAACATGGGTAGATTACCGCGAAAGGGAATATCAAACACAATTTTGCTGACGCCTAGCGCCAAAAACACATCGCCCATCAGCAGCAGGAACAGCGGCACCAGTTTGGCTAGTAAGATTTCCCAGTCAGCGGCAGGAGTCATCAGCAGTTGCTCCAGGGTGCCCGTATCTTTTTCGCGCACCACGGCCGACGAAGATACCAGGGAGCTGATTAGCGTCAGCACTAAGCCAATCACGCCCGGCACAAAAAACCAGCTGCTATTGAGTCCGGGGTTGTAGAGAAAAGTGACTTCTGGCTTGACCAAATTGACCGTGGGATTGGGGTTGAGCTGACGACTAAATTGGCTAGTGATTTGCGAGAGGTAGCCGCTGGCAATACCAGCAGTGTTGGCATCCACGCCATCGATCAACACTTGGACTTCAGCCGGTTCCCCTTTAGAAAGCTGGCGATCGAATTCGGGAGGAATAATCAGCCCTGCGGTAATGTCGCCTCGGCGTACCTGATTGGCAATGTCTTTTTCACTGAACAGGTAGCCATTGGTGACAAAAATTCGATTTTCGGTCATGGCAGCCACCAGCTCGCGGCTGGTTTGGCTGCTGGCATAGTCCACCACACCCAGCTTCAGAAAATGCACATCCGGGCTGAGGGCAAACCCATAAATTAGCAGCTGAATGGTCGGCGGAAAAATTAGCAGAAACAGGAGCTGCTTATTGCGCAGAATTTGCCGAATTTCTTTGATAGCAAGCGCCCAGAAGCAGCTATTGAGGAGGCGATCGAGAAGCTTCATAACATTTGTTCCACTGGCAGACCCGACCCACTTTAAACCTATAGCGCTAAACCGATGGCGACAACCGTAAGCCAAGGTTTGTCTGAACTCAGCACTTGAATTTAGCCATTGTTCCAATCCAGCCAGGGGGGATTTCCGTATATTTCTACGACGGCATTCATTTAGCTCCTGAAAATTGCCTAGAAACTGAGCCAAATCGGCGAAATCTGTGCGTTGACGAGAGTGAATGGATGGCAATCTTCAGTCTGCAAGGAGACAACAGCGATGGCGACTCAGCCAAAACTAAATATTCCGATCGCCCTATGGCGTTCTCTACGGCAAAGAGGGGGCACTCCCAGAAACAAAGTGAAATTGGGGCTCATGGCATCTGCCTTGGCGGTAGCAATTGGGGCGTTAGGCGTGACGGCGACGGCCATTCAGCCTCCCGTGATTCGGGCCTCTGACCACGATGATGGAGATATTGATGTCCGCAGTCGTGCCCTCAGCCTCACGGACTTGTACGCCTTCCGCGAAGTGGATCAGAATCCCAGTGCTAAGTCTGATGATCTGATTTTTGTGATGAACACCAACCCCCGTTCGGTGGCGCGTCAGCAGTACTTTTTCAGTAATCAGGCTCAGTACGATAT
>DATNOY010000048.1:0-2705 GCA_036703495.1 Coleofasciculaceae cyanobacterium | reverse complement strand
GATGGGTTTTGAGCAGTTTGTTTACCCGCTTGACAGGCGGTGAGCAAGCCATTTTCACCGACTGCCCAGACGATTCCTAACCCCGTCCAGCTCACGTGTTCAATGAATTTTCTGCGTTTCATGGGTGTTCCTTGGGTTGTTTTTTTAGGGTGTTACTGTCAGCGTCCCTTTCATAAAAGGGTGAATTGAGCAAAGGTAAGGATAGGTACCCGGTTTGGTGGCAGTGTAGTTCCAGGTTTGATTGGTATCCAGTGCTTTAGAGTTGAAAGCATCATCCGTCGCTGTAGCTGTGTGGGGTTCTTCATCTACATTGATAAATTGAACAGTTTTACCGACAGCGAGCGCTAAATTCGCTGGCTCAAATTTGAAATTATGAATTTTGACCGTGGCATCGATCACCTGGGGACTATGGGTTTGGGCCGCTTGGCTGGTGGTTGCCTGGGGTTGATCTTCCATTACCATTGGTTGGCTAGTCGTTGTCTTAGAGTTTGGATTACAGGATGACAACGACAGCAAGATGACCAGGAAGGTACTGGCGATCGCTACGAAAAAGTAGGAAATGTATTTCACGATCTTGCTCCTATTTACCTCGGTTGACGACGTTGAGCCAACAGTCCGGTCATGCTCAATCCGGTAGCGGCTAAACCGACTAGACCTAGCCCATTCAAAACAGGCAGAATTGCATCAAGTTTGAAGATTTGGAAGGTGTGAACAGCTATTAAAAAGGCAGCAAGCTCTTCTTGATGTAACCATGTATCGGCGATGGCAATGCTACTACCAGTCAGAGCAGTGAAGAATAGCGGTAAGCAAAAGAGTGTGGCAATTTGCCGGTGGTACTTACGAAACGTGTTTTTCATCGTTTGAGCTTCCTATAAGAGGGCTGAAGGCGTTAAACCCCAGATTCTTTTGGCGTTGCTGAAGCAGTGTGAATCGTTACTAAAACCTCTTCCTGCATCACTTCCTATCTCCCTTAATGCTGGGAACTTTGAGGATAGGTTCCCCCAAAGTTGGGGACTAGAGGAGCAAATCATGCTTGAATTCAGCAACGCCCTTTTTTCTAGGGCAGCAAAGGTAACTGGAGAGGATATCAAAAGCCAGTAAACTCGTTGGCTATTTTCTCCTTCGCTTACGAAATTTCGCCATTTTAGGGCTAATCCAGTCAGCTTTGCCGTCCTAGTTTTTTTAATCTATTGTCAATCCTGCCATTTGCTCTTCAAGGTGATGGCGATAGCCCTGATCGCTTAGCGTTTGCTCAGGTAGTTGATTCGCTTTGACAGCAGCTTGAATCATGTCTTGAGCCGTGATTGTTCCAGACGCGATCGCATCGATCAAAGCACCATTGCTGGGAATGCCTTGGTCTTTCAAGTAACCCTGATACGCCAAATACGTTAGAGAAAAAGGGCTGAGAGCGTTTGTAGAAGATTGATTTGCTACGTAAGGATTGAAACTAGTTGAGGTTGCTCCGGTGGTTTGAGCCTGTGCCGCAGCCGGAAAAATGGCGGCAGAGAGCAGCAGTGTTGTGAGCAGGGCAGAAATAGAGTGTCGCATGGGATAATCCTCAGATAAATGGGTTGATAAGTTGACTGGCTACAGCGATTTCACTCACCTTCGACGTTTGGACGCAGCCCAAAATTGTAGACAAATGGGTCTAATCCAAAGTGCAGAATATGGCATTGCAAAAAAGCTGTAGGAGTGGAGCAGTCAAGCAATTAGTGTGATTCCAGGAATTGAGTTGCAACTGATGCCTGGAAAGAATGCTAATTAGATGACTTCCTCGTCTCTACCGTGAAGACGACTGGGAGCAAATTTTGGATTTAAACTCTTCAAATACTCTTGCTAGGCTGATGTTTATAAGACACATCCAATTCGCTTCATCAATCGTTTTAGAAATGAAAGGATGTTTGCTCTATGCTCAAAAAAAGTTATGACATCAGGATTAGCACTTATGCTGCAAGATACATCGGGTATTTTTGCAGAGACATCAACCCCGATTGACTTACCTGAATCTATGGAGCAGAGTTCACCCGATCGCCATCCATCAGAGCTATTATCCTCTAGCGATGCTGCACTATTAAAGGATCTGGCGGCAAAGCAACCCGCTGCATTAAAATGCCTCTATGAGCGCTATGGCAGCGTGGTGTATGGAGTAGCGCTGAAAGTATTACAGAGCCAGCCGGAAGCCGAAGACCTGACCCAGGAAATTTTTCTGTCGCTATGGCAACGTCCAGTCGACTCTGCCAAACAAGGTCATTTGCTCCGTTACCTAATTGCCATGACCCGATCGCGGGCGATCGACAAACTGCGATCACGCAGTCGTCACCTTAATTTAGTGCAACGCTGGGGGCACAACGCCATCGCTACAACCTCTACCTCCACTCCGGTTGATCAGGCGGTTGTGAATGAGCGATCGCAGCAAGTGCGGCAGGCACTGTCCCAACTTTCAGAGCAGCAACGGCAGGTGATCGAACTGGCATATGATGCCGGATTGAGCCAATCCGAAATTGCCCAACGGCTGCATCACCCCCTAGGAACCGTGAAAACCTGGACTCGCCAGGGTCTTCTGAAATTGAAGCAACTTTTACAAGAGTCTATTGATTAAGGCTATGAACGAACCCCTTACTCCTGAAGCGATCGAAACCTTAGCAGCAGGCTATGTCGTGGGCGACCTTAATCGCGCCGAAGTAGAAGCCTTCGAGCAACTGCTG
>DATNOY010000047.1:0-3158 GCA_036703495.1 Coleofasciculaceae cyanobacterium | reverse complement strand
ACATCTCAGCCCAAATTTCTAGAAACTTTCGTTCAAAAGTCTTGCGCCTTTGAGATCCATCCATTCGAGATTAGCTCCACGCAGATCGGCATCGCGCAGATCAGCACCAATCAAGTTAGCTTGCCGCAGATTGACATTTTGCAAGTTTGCCCCTTGTAGATTTGCACCACAGAGATTGGCACCTTCTAAGTTTGCACTGCTCAGATCTGCACCTTTCAAATTAGCACCGACGAGATTAGCATAGCTCAAGTCTTGTTTGCTCAAATTTGCCGCAATCAGTGTAATTCCGCTCATTTCTTTGCCAGCCGAAATTCTTTTGAGCGTGAGATTCGTCGTTCGTTCCGCAGTAAGGATCGCGGTTCGGGTTGCGGTAAAGATCGTTGTTTGAATGAACCGCCAGAGCACGTTCGGGAACCCTGCTTTGGGAACAGTCGATGCATTGTGCGACGAAAATGCAGGCCGCGCTTGTAGCTGTACCAGAGCAGTTTGGATAAACTCTGACGGAATTTGCACTGCTGCTCCTGCTTCAACGAGTTCGGATACAGAGTACCCCTCATTGTGCTGGGCATACAATCGTGCCGCCAGTTCAAATACTTCTCCAGCCATTTCTGCTGGAATACGGATCTCTTGCTGTGACATAAGCTGCTTCCCTCAAGAATCTTCAGCTACTAATTAATTTATTTGCTAAGATACTTAAAATCTAAGAGAATGCTTCGTTGATGTCAAGCAAACTTCCAGAACACCAGAACATATCCACAGATGAGGATTTTGAGAGCGATCGCGACATTTAGGCGGTTGTGTTAGTTCTCAAATTGGTAATTTGGGTGAAAAAGTTGAGGATGACTGCCAGTTCTGGATCGGCGTACTTTTCCAATAGTGTAGTAGTGGCATGACCCTGAGTCGCATAGATTCGATTGATCTCCGCCTGGCGATCTGCAGTTGTCTCGATGATGACCTTCCGGCGATCGTTGGCATCTTTAACCCGTCGCACAAAGCGAGCCTTTTCTAATCGATCAATTACTCCAGTAATTGCCCCCGTTGTTAGTCCCGTCAATTCAGCAAGTTGCCCTGCCGAAATTGCGCCCTTCATTTGCAGAATATTCAAGCACTGACAGGCGGTCAGATCGATTCCCAATTGATCGGCTGCACTTTGGTTAAAGATAATTACGCTGGCAATGAATTCTCGAATTTCCAGGATCAGGGCATCGATCATGCGTTGGCGCACAACTCCGCTCTGTACCAGAGTCTTTTCCTGTGGAAAATCGCGTTGAGGTAATTCAGAAGGAGAATCGGGAGAATAACTTGACATAACTGTTCAACTTAATTTACGATGTTTTTATCTTAGTAACTAAGATATCTATATATTGGAATATATAGATACTAAAAATCTTTGCTTCTAAGATTGTATCAAAAAACAAGGATGAAAAAATGGCAGAATCCATTGCAAATATCATCTTGTGGTTGTTTGTCATCAATCTCGGCATTGCATTTGGTGCTGGGTTGTATGAGAGGCGAATAGTCGTACCCCAATGGTTAAGTTCCTTCTCAGAGGGTGGATACAGTTGGAATGCTAAAGCGGCGCGGCAATCTAATGTTGGGCTAAGATTTTGGGTGTACGTCACAACGGTGCCACTTACTTTACTGACTTTAGCCAGTTTGGTAGCTGCTTGGTGGACTCCAGAAGCGATCCGAGGCTGGTGGCTAGGTGCGATCGCGGCTGCTTTGATCGAGCGAGTCATGACTTTTGCGTACTTCATTCCAACGATGCTCAAATTAGTGCAAAACGAGACTTTTGGAGAGTCAGCGGTTGTGGCTAAGGCGTTGCAGTGGGTCAATTTGGGCTACGCACGTCACGCGGCTACATTGATCGCATGGTTAGCTTCGTTGAAAGCGTTCTCGTTAATTGGGAATTAACTAAGAAGGTAAGTCTATGAGTGCCTATGTGCTTGGTTTTCAGGACGTTGACAAAACAAAAATTGGGGTGGTTGGAGGTAAAGGTGCGAATCTGGGGGAACTCTCCAAGATTGAAGGAATTCGCGTACCCGATGGCTTTTGTATTTCTACGGATGCCTTCAAAATAATCATTGAGAAAACACCTCCGATTAACGAATTATTGAATCAGTTATCACTTCTGAAAGTGGATGACCGGGATAAAATCTGTCAAGTTAGCGGTGAGATTCGTAGGATGATCGAAGGGATAGCTATTCCTGAAGACATGAGTGAAGCGATCGCCCGCTTTCTCTCTAGACTTGGAGAACAAGATGCTTATGCCGTCCGATCCAGCGCCACTGCTGAGGACTTACCGACCGCCTCTTTTGCAGGTCAGCAGGACACTTATTTGAACATCATCGGCAAGGAAGCAATCCTAACGCATATTAGCAAGTGCTGGGCATCGCTGTTTACTGAGAGGGCAGTCATTTACCGGATTCAAAACGGCTTTGACCACCGTAACGTCTACCTGTCTGTGGTGGTTCAGAAGATGGTCTTCCCGCAGGCAGCAGGAATTTTGTTTACGGCCGATCCGGTCACGGGTCATCGAAACGTGGTATCGATTGATGCCAGCTTTGGGCTGGGGGAAGCGATCGTCTCCGGACGGGTGAATGCGGATAACTACAAAGTGCGGAACGGTAAGGTGATCGATAAGAAGATATCCACTAAGAAACTGGCGATTTATGCTCTAAAAGAGGGTGGTATAAAAGAACAGGAGATTGAACCTGAGCAGCAGAATCAACAAGTGCTGACGGATGAGCAGATTGTGCAGCTTGAGCGTATCGGCAGAAAGATTGAGAAATATTTTGGTCACGACTACACAACAGAGGAATTGCAGGAAGCACTTCAACCGATAGCCTCACTCATCAGCAAGTCTGAAAAAGCACAGCAGAAACTGTCACCCGAAACGTGGCAATATACGACGCTACGAGACAACCTCAAAGCGTTACGCCATGCGTTTGCATTAATGAACAAGGAGACTAATGATACGGATAATTTCACAGGGGACGATCTACAAGAAACTCTCCGTGCGTTTGCTTCGATGATCAGCAAGACCGAGAACGCTCAAGCAAAATTCTCACCGGGAACGTCCCAACACACGTTGCAGCGAAACAGACTCAAGGCGTTACGCATCGGCAGAAAGATTGTAGAAAACTTAGGCAGTCCCC
>DATNOY010000046.1:0-2968 GCA_036703495.1 Coleofasciculaceae cyanobacterium | reverse complement strand
TTATCGGTTAGCAGAAAGTCCTGACGGTAGCCTCGCACGGTATCTTGCCCACCTAAGCTGAACTGCTCCAAAGGCAGCAGGGCAGTATTGGCAATCTGGGCATCTGCCCGCAGCAATAGCAGCGTATCGGGGGCTAGCAGGCGCACCCATTGCCCTTGACCCCGCCAGGCAAAGAAGCGGCTATCTGGGCCGCTGTCGCTGATTGTAGAGTTAAGCAAATTTAACCCCAGGCTGAACTGAGAGCGAGCGGCTAAAACATAGCTGCTGCTGCGCTTTGTCCATTCTTGGAAAAATTGCAATGCAGAAATGCGGGTGCGTCCTTCCTCATCTGCACCCAATGACGGAAACGGCTGCTCGGGGGTATCGAAAGGTGAAAACTTGGCTTTACTCTCTTGGCGGGAAGCCGTTAGCCCCAACGCAAATTCTTCGGTAGAGGTTTGGTAGAGTGGCTGGCGCAGCGTAATTTCGGCGTAGCGAGAGTTGGAGGTGATATCGAGTGGGCCGAAAGGCGGCTCAATCACGTGGCTGCGAGTCGCGCCGACAGCGAGCTGCAGTGTGCCATTTCGAGGATTGAGGGGCAAGGTGTAGGTGCCGTCGAACTGGTTGCTGCCGTCGGTATTATAGTAGTCAATGCTCAAGCCGTCGCCTAGCCCTAGCAAGTTCGCCTCGGTCAGCTGCGCTCCCCGCTGAAAGCTGCCAACGCTGGGCGATCGCCCATTATTAAGCACCAGTTCTCCACTAAAGGTATCGGCTTCTGTGACCTGCACTTGCAGCAAACTAGTGCCGGGGCGGGTGCCTGCCTGGAGATCGGCTGAGATATTCCGAATCAGCGGATTGATCTGAAGCAGCCGCAGCCCTTCCAGCAGGCGATTGGTATTGAGCGGTGTAGCGGCAGCGATCGCCAACCGGCTGCGGATATACCCTGGGTGTAGCCGTCGGGTACCTGTCACGTTGATGCCTTCGAGGCTGCCTTCAATCACTTGAATGGTGACGACCCCATCCTCTAGGGTTTGCGGTGGAATATAGGCTCCTGAAGTAATGTAACCCCGATCCACATAAAACTGGGTGACGGCGGCTCGCGCCTGCAGCAGTTCCGCAAAAGATAGGTTGCGTCCGGCGTAGGGAGCGGTGACAGCGGCTAGCTCTTCCGGCGAAAACACCGTGCTGCCTTCTACTTTGAACTGCCGCACAAAGACGGTGGTGGGTACTCCTGGCGTTTCTGCCGGTGGATTCGGTGACTGGGGCTGGGGCAATAGCTCTGCGGGGGGCGGCAAGGGGGGCAACGGCTGATCTGGCAGGGTTGGAGCTGGAGCCGGTTCATTAATTCGTTGCCGGATGATTCCGGGCGGATTGCTGGAATTTGCAGAAGGGGCAGTGGGATTGACCTGACTGATCAACGTCGGGCTAACCTCGTTGAAAGGCGGGGTCGCTACGCCTGTAGCGGCTGCGGCTGTAGCAGAGGGAATCAGGGGAGGGAAGGGTGCAAAAGCATCTATCGCCTGTCTGGAAGGGGGGGAAGCGATCGCTCCGGACTCTTCGACCTGGAAGGCATTTTGCACTGCCTCTAACCGTAGAGCAGAAAGCTGGGGAGATAACTCTGATGGCATGGTGCTCCTGCGAGGCTGGGCGACTTCGCTAGAATCAGTTGCGGCAGCAGCCTGGGTAGATACACCCACCAGTACCATAAGACTCATGAATACGGCAGGGGATGGATGAACGCTACGAATGATCATGGACGAACTCAGGTAAGGCAATGCTGCCGAGTGGGAACACAGGAGAGGACGATACGCTAAAATCCAAATAGACTATAGACTATCGCTTCCCCAATTTTTGCTATTATTTTCCCAATTTTTGCTACTATTTCCTCAATTTTTGCCAAATTATTCTGCGAATTCATCTCTTATGAGGCGAATCAAGCGGTTAGGACATCAGTTTTGCTTCCTTTTGCTTGGCTCGAGCACTCCTTAAATGTTTCTTAACGGTGTCCAGGCTGATGTATAAGGCTTGAGCGATCGCTTTGTAACTATGCTCTGTCCGATGCAGCAGCCAAACTTCGGCTTCGCGAGGAGACAGGCGAAATTGATCGACTTCTGCGATGGCGCGCTGCAAATTGGCCTGCCGCCGATTTTCCAGAATCACCATCAGGTAAGGGCGATCGGTTTCTTCTGCCGCAAACCAGCGGACTCGCACCCGCAGCACCAAGTCTGCCACCGTAATTTCTGACTCCAGGATTACCGGACGGTGGGGAAAAACTTGGCGGCTGTGAATCAATTCCCGACAGATTTTCCAGATTAGATCTGGAACTAAGGTGTATTGGCTTTGGCTTTGGCTCAGCTGATCACAAATTTGGCGGGCGGCTTCATTGGCTTCTACCCATTGCCCTTGATCAGTCAGGATCAAAATTCCATCAATCCAGCTTTCAACGACCGATCGCAGCAGGTTGTGTCTGGGATAGGGAGTGAGTTCAAGGTGAGCATCGCTGGGTACGGACTGAGGATTGGATGCGATCGGATGAGCAGTAGTTTGAATCGGAGGCTGGGCGGCAGTTTTTGCGGCAGTCGGGACAGGGGGCTTGATGCAGGGTTTTACAGCACTGAAAGTCATCGTCTTTTCCTCAAGTATTGCTCGGTAGCCCCAAGGAAATTCAGGAGGTTGAGATCCCCTCTCCCGTTTCGGCAAAACCTGTGCAGGTGCGGTTAACCGGGAGAAGGAATCTGTGAGCCTCGCGGGATAGGACGTTTGTGAACAGCCTCCGTTGAGGCTATTGGGGGCTTAATGACTTATCGGAGCGACTGGACAAAGATATGCAAAGTTGGGAAAAAGTTTTGGAGAATCGGGAACAGGCTCTCCAGATTATTGTTTAAAAGCCTTGCGGAGCGAAGCTTCTAAACAATAATCTGGCTTTAGCCAAGTGCCTACTGTTCTATACAGCCCTAATGACCGCCCTAATGACACCTTGGAGTTGAAA
>DATNOY010000045.1:0-4863 GCA_036703495.1 Coleofasciculaceae cyanobacterium | reverse complement strand
GTGATTACTGTAGCGCTGCTGGGTGGCATCGGTAGCCGCCTGGCCTACCTGCAGTTGGTGCAGGGCGATCGCAACCGTCAGCTAGCCGATAACAACCGGATTCGCCTGATTCCTCGTCAGCCAGAGCGGGGCAAGATTCTCGATCGCAAAGGCAGAATTTTAGCAGGTAGTCGCTTGTCTTATGCCGTATTTCTATGGCCGATCGCCAACCCCAGAGAGCAATGGTCTACCATTTTGCCTCGCCTGGCTCAGGTTTTGAATATTCCGCTAGCCAATGTGGAAGATCGCCTCAAACAAGCAGGCTACAACTCGCCAGAGCTGGTGCGGATTGCCCGAGGACTCAGCCCTGCTCAGGTCACTGCTCTGGCAGAATTTAGCCAGGAGTTGAAGGGAGTGCAGGTAGAAGCAGAAGCCGTGCGCAACTATCCCTATGGAGATTTGGCAGCGCATGTCCTGGGCTATACGGGTGAGATGAACGATGAGGAACTAAAGTCCCGCCAAAAAGAAGGCTATCGGCTAGGGGACGTGATTGGACAGATGGGCGTGGAGTCGGCCTTTGAAAGCCAGCTACGAGGGGCCTGGGGCGGACAGCAGGTGGAGGTAGATGGAGCAGGGCGGGTATTGCGGGTATTGGGAGAAAAACCAGCGCAGGCCGGAAACGATGTCCAGTTAACCATTGATTTAGATTTGCAGCGATCGGCTGAGCGCGCCCTGGGTAATCGGAAAGGCGCGATCGTTGCTTTAGATCCGCGCAATGGGGCCGTTTTAGCAATGGTGAGCCGTCCGGCCTTTGACCCCAATCTCTTTTCCACCTATATTACTGACGCTCAGTGGCAGCAGCTTCAGAGTCAAGAATTTCCTTTTGTGAATCGTGCATTGCAAGGTTATCCGCCTGCCAGCACGTTCAAGATTGTTACCACCACAGCAGCTTTAGAGTCAGGCAAATTTTCGCCAGATACCGTCCTATCCACCTATCCTTACGTCGAGGTGGGGGGAATTCAGTTCTGGGATTGGAACCGAGCCGGCTTTGGACCGTTGGGTTTTGCGGGGGCGCTGACCTGGAGTAGCGATACGTTTTTCTACCAAATTGCTTTAGGTCTGGGAGAACAAACCCTGATTCAATGGACTCGCAAGTATGGATTTGGACAAAAAACAGGAATTGAACTGGCTCGGGAAGAATCCGCAGGGCTAGTACCTGATGAAGCTTGGAAGCAGGCAGAACTGAAAGAACCCTGGTATGCCGGAGACACAGTCAATATGTCGATCGGGCAGGGCTATTTACAAGTTTCGCCCCTCCAGACAGCCGTCATGTTTGCTGTGCCTGCCAATGGCGGCTATCGGGTTAAACCACACTTGCTGTTAGACAATCAAGATGCCCGCAATTGGCGACAGTCGATGAACTTAAAACCTTCCACCGTGGCCGTTTTGGACGAAGGACTACGAGGTGTTGTGGCGGGTGGCACAGGTCAGGCGCTAAATGTGTCAACCATTCCTGCAGCATCTGGGAAAAGCGGTACGGCAGAAGATCCGCCCCGTGAATCTCATACTTGGTTTGGTGGCTATGCTCCCCTGAACAAACCGGAAATTGTGGTGGTGGCGTTTGGCGAAAACTCAGGCGGGGGCGGGGGTGCCGTTGCTGCACCTATGGTACGTCAAGTGCTAGAGTCCTACTTCAACGGAACTCAATCTAAAGAACCTGCTCGTCCAGAGAATGTCACTAGCGATTAAACAGCAGCACTTTCTATTCAAAACAAAAGTAAAGATTAATGGGATAGCCTTTCCTACCACGGTAAACTGAGTGCTTCTAGGCTAGAGAGTTATCTGGGGATATATGTCGGAGTTTCAAGATTTTCTAAGAAGACGATTTGCTTATGTAGCTATCGGAGAGTTTAAAACAGGAAAATTTGATGAAGCAAAGCAGCTTTATGAAGAAGCTGTTTTGTCTTACGGCGAAGGTTTTAAAGGAACTTATTTACTTCAAGAACCTGGAACCGATCGCGGCATTTCCGTAATTTTCTGGGAAAGTGCGGCCGATATGGAAGCGAATCGATCGCAAGCCCATGACGAGATTCTTAAGAAAATGACGCCCCTGTTTGCTAAAGCCCCAACAACCGCTTTTTATGAAGTGGTATGCGATATTCAGCCGCCTGAATCAAATTAGCCAAACTGGTTTAGCTCAGCCAATACATTCAATCCATTGAAAAGTTGAAACAGGCTTACCGCATCCGTGCGAGTGCTCAATCATTTCAGTAAGCCTGCCTTTCTACCCACTGTTCCAATCTGTTGCAATTCTTCCAAAACCAATCGTTAGCAGCTTGTCAGACAGCTGCAAAGCTATTCTACGTTGACTGCTTTAACATCAACTGGATTGGAACCCGTAGAAGATGCGGCGGATGCAACTGGGTCAGCAGCGGTTTTGTCTTTATTAGATTTGACGCGATCGAGCAGAATTTGCGAGACTTCTGAGATTACTAGCGTCATGATCAACGCATCATCAATTTGTCCAATAAAGGGAATGAAATCAGGCGCAATATCAAACGGGCTAAGCAGATAAACCGCAGCACCTCCAATAATCCACCAACGATATTTAGGATTGCGAATTGCTTGACGGAACCAGTCGTAGAATTTCATGAAGCTGTCCTCTTGGGTTGCAATCTTATTGTCGCAAGTTGAACCCGGTTAATGAATGTTACCTAAGGTAGGATCTCCGATCTAAGTTAGGAGTGAGAACCGATGGGTGGTGCTTCAAATATGTTGTTAATTTTCTGGAAAGGGGCGCTCCGCGCCCCTTTCCAGAAAATTAACAACAGATCTAGTGCATTACCAAACCGATGATGCGTTGAAAATAGAAATCATAGGTCTATCCAAAGTTTGATGTTAGAGAGGGTTTAGATCTACCGCCCGTAAGGCTAATAAAGCAGTTCCATAGGCCGCTTCAGCCTGAGCAGAAGGAAAAACAGGCTTTTGAAGATGGCGCGATCGCATCTCCATCCATACGCGATTCTTCGCACCGCCGCCGGCCGTATAAACCTGCGTTAAAGGACTGGCTCCCAAATCTTGCAGCAGTTGATAGCCCCGGGCTTCAATTCGAGCCATGCCCTCTAGCAAGCCCTGCAAAAATTGAGCTGGATGGACAGGGCGAGGTTCCAGACGCGGACTTAAGTTGGGATCATTAATCGGAAAACGTTCTCCGGGCTTCAGCAGTGGGTAATAGTCGCATAGACTTTCCTGCAGGGGATCAATTTGCTGGCTCAATTCTATTAATTCTGCATCGCTAAAATAGTGCTGGAGCACAGCTCCACCTGTATTGGATGCCCCCCCCACCAGCCAGAAATCGCCCAACCGATGGCTATAAATCCCGTAGCGAGCATCATCCACACGCGTTTGACTCAACAGCTTTAGTACCAGCGTTGAACCCAGAGAGGTGACCGCTTCACCCGGAGCCTCAGCGCCGCTCGCCAAAAATGCTGCAATGCTGTCGGTTGTGCCCGCGCAAATCCGGCAATCTGGCGGCAAAGTGAACTGGGCAGACAGAGCAGGCAAAATGGACGCAATTACCTGTCCCGGAGCCACCACATCGGGCAACCGGAATGGCATCTTCAGGCTTGTGAGCCAATCGGGATACCGCAGTTCGCCTACGTCGTAGCCCAACTTTAAGGCATTGTGATAATCGCTGATGCCCAACTTGCCATGCAGCCAGAAAGACAGCCAATCGGCTTGGTGTAAAAAATAGGGAGAAGAGTCCAGAAGTTGCCGATTCAGGGGCTCTTGCCTCTGTTCAACCCACCACAGCAGCTTCGCCAGGCTAGAGGTGGCACTCACCACCGTATGGTGCGCCGGGGCGATCGCCCTCACCTGATCCAGCACCGCAGCCCCCCGCGCATCGTTGTAAAGCAATGGCTGCTCTAAAGACTGTCCCGCAGCATCACACAACAGCACCGTTGAAGAAGTGCCATTAATGGCGATCGCTCTAGTGCGCTGCCTCAACTCAACCGGGATTTTTCCCAGCAATTCAAATAGGGCTGCTTGCCAAGTGTCTGCCCAATCTTGCTCCACCGCCGCAAATTTGAGGCTGACCGTAGATTGAGTTTCACCCTCAGATGTAATGGCGATCGCCCGTGCCCCGGAAGTACCAAAATCAATCCCTAAATAAATCCAATCCTCCCTCATCAGTCACCTCCAGCTATCTCCTCAATCTTCTGCCTTAACTGCTCTACAACTTGCAAATTTCCAGACGGATTGAGATGAATAGAGTCTCGGTAAAGCGTGTGAGGTGCCTCGGTGGCGTTAAACAGAGGCAGGAAATCAATAAAAGGAATTTGCTGCTGCTCGGTCAAGATGGTCAACCGCTGTCGGGCAGTTTTCTCGTAGTTACGGGAACCAGGTTCACCGATTTCGCGCAGCAAGGGAGTGATGACGAGGGCAAACCGCGCCTTATTTTGTAGGGCGATCGCCTTCACTTGCTCGATCGCGGCGAGATTGGTGCCGACGCGATCGCCCCCTGCCTGCCAGAGAGTTTCCAGTTCTGGAATAGGCTCAGGTTTGCTGAAATAGCGGCTAAATACTTCAGTAATTGCTAGTGCTGGCAGGCGATCGGGATAGTTAGGATCGCGTCCAACTACCAGCGAGTAGGGTGCAATCCCAAACAAATCATCGGTATTAATCACCTGCACAATCACTTGAGCGTCGAACGTGCCAAACCGCTGCAGATAGGCCAGTTCATTGCGGGGCGACCAGGAATTAGCAGAAGCGTTTAGCACTTCAACGCGATCGAAACTGCGATTCAACAGCCCCACCTTGTCTTGAAGCTGCTGCTGGAGCAACGCAGAAAGTGTTTGATTTTGGTCTGTCCACCAGCCGCCA
>DATNOY010000044.1:0-4210 GCA_036703495.1 Coleofasciculaceae cyanobacterium | reverse complement strand
AAGCTGCGGTTGGAATATGTGGCGGTGGGTCAGTTCCAGTCTCCTTCGGCGAGTATTCCCGATCCGCTGGCCTCGCTGACCTCTGTTTAGGGGTGCCTGTTTTAGGGATGACTGGTTTAAGGCTGCCTGTTTAGGGAGGCTGGACGGATTCCAGTTGATCTCACGTGATCCCATAGGTTGGACTCACATCACAGCAATCTACGCCACAACTCACGCTACAACTCACGCCACAACGCATCGCCAGGGTTGTTGTTTGCCATTACCCTCCCTTTAAAGGAAATGATGCTATGCGGTTATCTTTTGTCATTCGAGGAATCCCCTTGCTCAATGGAGTGCTAGTCGGAGCGATCGCCAGCTCGGCTCTAGGGCTGTCTGCACTTGGTTTATCGGTTGGCAGCCTTCTGATAGGGCTATCTGCCGAGCCGGCAGCGGCTCAAGCGTTGCCGACCTGTCAGCCCCCGCGCTCCAACCAGTTTTTGCTGCTGGTGCTCAATCAAAAGGCAGAAGCTCAGAACCAGCTGCAGCAACTGCTGCCTGCCAATGCGGTATTAACCGTTTGTGATTATCTCAGCAATAACGTTGTGCGCGTTGAGGGTTTCTCTAGCGCAGAGATTGCCAACGCTTGGGCAAAATATATTAGCGATCGGACGGGGCTGCGGGCCTTTGTTGCCCGTTCAGCGGCTGCATCGATCGCCACTACTCCTGCCCTCACTTCACCCACCCAGGCGAACGGCAGTTCCTCTAGCTCTGCTGTGGGAGGCACTAGTGCATCTGCTGCCGGTACCTCTGCTGCCAGAGCTTACAATCCTCAGCCTTTAGGAGCCGGCTATGCCGTGTTGGTCAACTATTTCAGCAAACCCGAAGTGGCCAACGATGTCAGTCAAGTCACGGCCAGTGCAGTGGGGCTAGCGGCCTATAATCAGCATCCCTATCTGCTGGCCATCCATACCACAAACGAAACTACCGCCACCGCTCTACTAAGAACGTTGAGCGATCGCGGCTTTACAGCCGTGATTGTAGACAGTCGCCGGGTGATGCTGCTAGCGCCCAACGTGGCAGGGGCAGGCGGAAGCTAGGGCAGTTAATAGGCGGGTGCCGCAATCCAAGAAACTACGACTCCTAGAACAGAACCGGCAATCACCTGAACCGGGGTATGACCCAGCAGCTCTTTGAGACGATCTTCGTTCAGCGTAGGATGTTCGCGGAAGAGTTCTTCAACAATCTGGTTAAGAATTCGGGCTTGTTTGCCGGCAGCTTGCCGAACTCCAGCCGCATCATACATGACGATAATGGCGAAACAAAAGGCAACTGCAAAGTCACCACTGGCCCACCCTGCCGTTTGTCCAACTCCCGTTGCCAAGGAGGTAACTAAGGCGGAATGGGCGCTGGGCATGCCACCTGTTTCGGTGAGGGTGCGGAAATTAATTTTGCCGTGCCGCACTAGCTCGTAGACCACTTTCAGCACTTGAGCCAGCAGGCAAGAAAAAATAGCAATCAACAGAATGTGGTTGTTCAGGATATCGGGAAAGTCCTGCATGGTGAGAATTTGGAGTTTTACGGGATAGGTGTCAGGGGTCAGGAATGGAGCGTTCAGGGCTGAGGTTTCAGGGAGCAGCACGGTGCCGACAACCTGTAACCTGATGCCTGTAACCTGCAACCTAATGTTTGCGGGCCGTGATGTAGTCAGCGATCGCCATCAACGGCTTAGCCTGTTCCCCCCAGGGGGATAGCTCAGTTTTAGCCGCTGCAATCAGCTGGTTGGCTTGGCGCTGTGATTCTTCAATGCCCCAAAAACTGGGATAAGTCGCCTTTTGGGCCTGGAGATCTTTGCCTGCAGTTTTGCCCAATTCCTCCTGGGTAGCCGTAATATCTAGCACATCATCAATGATTTGGAAGGCTAGTCCAATGTTTTGAGCATAGCGAGACAGGCGCTGCAGATCTGCTTCAGCGGCATTGGCCAGCACAGCCCCACAAACGACTGAAGCTTCTAATAGCGCTCCGGTTTTGTGACGATGGATAAAGTTCAGCGTCTCTAGCGCCACATCCGGCCGGCCCTCAGATTCCAAATCCACTACCTGTCCACCTACCAGTCCAGCCGCGCCCACCGCGCGCCCCAGCCGGGCAATCACCTGTAACACCTGTTGCGGCGAGACTTGCCGAGTATGGACAGCAATAAACTCAAAGGCATAGGCTAGCAAACCGTCGCCTGCCAAAATCGCAATGTCTTCACCATAGACTTTATGATTCGTCAACTTGCCCCGACGGTAATCGTCGTTGTCCATAGCGGGCAAATCATCATGAATCAAAGACATGGTGTGAATCATTTCCAGGGCGCATGCAGTTGGCATCGCCATCTCCGAAGTGCCGCCCAGAAGTTCGCAGGTTGCCAGGCAGAGTACGGGGCGCAGCCGCTTGCCACCCGCCATCAAGGAATAGCGCATCGCCTCGTAAATCTTCTGAGGATAAATGACGGCGATCGACCCGTCTAATGCAGCTTCTACTTTAGCCTGCTGCTCAGCCAGATAGCCTGCCAGGTCAAAAGCCTGTGGTTTCATCACTCTACCCTGGTCGGTCGTACTCGTCATTGCCTCACTTCCTCACCTCTAGAGCGCTAAACGTTGGCGACAGCTCCATACTGTATTGTGCAACAGCATGGTCACAGTCATCGGCCCGATTCCACCCGGAACAGGCGTAATCCATTCTGCAACTTCCCGAACGGTGTCAAATTGCACATCACCGATTAGGCGACTTTTGCCGCCAGCATCCGTGATCCGGTTAATTCCTACATCTATCACAACGGCTCCCGGCTTTACCATCTCTGGTGTCACCAGTTCCGTTTGGCCAATAGCCGTCACCAAAATATCGGCTGTGCGGGCTACAGCCGCCAGATCTGCTGTGCGGGAATGGGCAATCGTAACGGTAGCATTGGCTTCTAGTAACATCAGCGCTAGCGGTTTGCCTACCAAAATACTGCGCCCAATCACAACGGCCTGTTTACCCTTAGGGTCGATCGCATATTCCTGAAGCAGCCGCATCACCCCCGCTGGCGTGCAGCTACGCAACCCCGACTCTCCTCGCACCAACCGCCCCAGGTTAACCGGGTGCAGCCCATCTGCATCTTTGTCCGGGTCAATCTGGTTGAGCAGAGCGACGGCATCCAAATGCTCCGGCAGGGGCAATTGTACCAGAATGCCATCTACGCGATCGTCCTGGTTCAGCGCTTGAATCAATTGTTCAAGTTCTGCCTGAGACGTTTCGGCAGGAAAATGTTTGCCATAGGAGGCAATACCAACGCGTTCGCAGGCTTTTTCCTTGCCCCGCACATAGGCAGCGCTAGCAGGATTATCGCCCACCATAATCACTGCTAGTCCGGGGGCACGACCTGCCTGAGATTGCAGGAGCCGCACCTGTTGGGTTAATTCCGTTTGGATCTGAGCTGCCAGCGCTTTGCCATCCAGTAAACCAGCCATGAATGCGTCCAGAAGTAGGTTAAATTAGGGTCGAACCTGATTAATTTTAGAGCGAATCCCCTAATCTTTAGTGTCCCAGATTTAATGCCCCAGATTTAGTTCACGATGCAGGAGATTAATCATCCCAGTCTGCTGCCCCCGCTCGGGTTCTGGATCGGCATGATTTGCCTGAGCGGACTAGCAGGCTGTAGTGCCGTCACTACCGTTAAAGCGGTGCAGGAGAATCCACACCGCAACTGGTGGACTGCCACCGTGCAGCTCCAGGGAATTGTGGGCGATCGCGTTCCCCTGATCGATGCTCAAGTCTATCAGCTGCGAGACGCGACCGGAACCATTTGGGTACTGACTCAACGCCAGGATGTGCGATCGGGTGCAAAGGTACTAGTTAAAGGGCAGGTGCATTTCCAAGACATTGACATCCCAGGGGAGGGTCAAGACTTTGGCGAACCCTACATTCAAGAACAGCAGGTAGAGCCTGCTAAAAACTAAACCTCTGCGACAGCAATCGGGTTTTTGGAGATATTGTCCGCTGTTCCACTTTACAAATTCCTTTTCCCTTAACCTATGCCCACTTTTAACCCCCGTGCGGCTGTAGCGATCGCCATCCTTTACCAAAACAACCGCTTCCTGATGCAGCTGCGGGATGAAAACCCTGAGATTGCCTACCCGGGCTGTTGGGCGTTCTTTGGTGGACATATAGAACCCGAAGAGCCGCCAGACATTGCTATCCGACGGGAGTT
>DATNOY010000043.1:0-2908 GCA_036703495.1 Coleofasciculaceae cyanobacterium | reverse complement strand
TATTCATATTCGAGCTAAGCAAATTGAGAAGACAGCTAAAAAGATTTACTTCGCTGTCCTTTCAATCTGCTCCTCTATATTTCTGTGTTGAATCAGTTCATGTAGGCAGTGAATCCAGCAGAATCATTCTACTTTCATCTACATGCTCTCACTCTTCAAATAACTCGTCTGAATCAATCTGCTTCAAACGAATATGTTTCCGACCTAATGAAATTTCAAACTCATCACCGGGTTTCAAGTCCATCTGCTTAGTGTAAGCAGCACCAATCAACAAGTTACCGTTAGCCTGAACTGTAATCCGATAGCTAGCACTTCGTCCACCTCGACCGTTGCTAGTCTGCTTCCCGTCTAGTTCAATTTCCTTAGCTTCCAGAAGTGCATTGTAGAACTTCATCATATTGACACGCTCTACACCATTCTTCGTGATGGTGTAGTAGCCACATTCCTTGGCTTTTTCTTCTTTGCTGAGATGCTCTAATTCCTTAACCTTTGCAAGGAGCGCTTCACAGAGCAGCGGATCCGTCTTTTTCTTCTTACTCATTAGCCTGAATCTAAATCGATAACGAGAAAATCATGCCTTGTTTCTCAAGCTGAGGAACATTAGCTTGTGAAACCATACTATCCTGATTATGATACTTCTTTAAGCTGATTTATGTTAAAAGTTGACAGCTTTGATTTAATTTATATCAGTTGGAATAAATACTCAGATTTCATCAGGAATTGTGGGCGTGACCGGGACTAGACCATCGAGAGAAGTGCCAGAGTTCGCTTCGCTTTACTCACTCCTGCTGGACTTGCTAAAGTCACCAGTAATACTGCTGTAAAAAAGTGTTGCTGAAGCCTATCCTTAATCCCTGTTTATCTCCCTAGGGTTTGAAATAACCTATTGTTGCTGCCAAAATCAGATAAGGGTTAAGTGATAAGCAGAACGTTTAGAGAGCTTGCATTCAAATAATCGACTAAGCTAGGTTTTATTTAGAAGTAGAGAAATCTATCACGTTTTAACTAACTCACGTTTTAGCCAGTTTGCTTGATTAAGAGTGAATTGAGCCTGATCGACAGGACGTCTTAACAGAAAAATCTACAGACCTAACGATTTCTGTACCCGAACCTACAGAACTCATGATGATGAGATAAATCAAAAATCAAAGAGAAAAAACTTTTGCCAACTTAAACCAATGAAATTAACGACTCGTGGGCATTATAGTGTCAAAGCATTACTCGATTTGAGTTTACAAGCTCAGCATCAACCTGCTTCGGTCAGGGAAATTGGTCAACGTCAAAATATTCCGGCTCCATATTTAGAAAAATTGCTAATTGAATTAAGGCGTGCTGGGCTTGTAGAGTCTACCCGAGGGACTCAAGGTGGCTATCGCTTGTCTCGATCGCCTGCCCACATTTCTTTAGGACAGATTTTAGAAGCTGTAGGTGAAACGGTTGAGCCGCTCTCGCGTCACTCGGCGGAGGCAGAACAAGCAGAAGATTGGGTAACGCTGACGCTCTGGCACCAGCTACACCAGAAGCTGAAAGAAGCGCTTTACAGTATTACATTGGAAGACCTTTACTTTGATGCTCGCAGTCACCAGGCTACTCAAGGAGAGGCTACGAGTTTTGTGGTTTAGGAACATTCGCAGTTCAGGCATATCAGTTCAGGCATAAATCTCAACTATTTATTACACCGGCAATATTTGAGAATCCCTAAACCCCAAGAGCTGCATTGTGGGACGCGCTTTGCGTGCCCCACACACAATGAAACCTATTAAATTGCCAAGGTAATAGCTATCCAAACCCACTTGTCTTCAAGCTGGGTTAAGAACAGGAGATTGCTAACTTGACACTTCCACACTTCATTCGTCACAATAATATACTGGCTGTTTATTACGCTCGGATCAGGTTTGAAATTAACAAATGCCTGGCTAGTTTTGAGTTCTAGTAAAAATAGCTCTGCTAGATAGCTCGAAACTTAGAGCCCCTGGCTACCTGTACGGCATCATTTGAGGCAAATTTCATGGCATACGCAATTATTGAGACAGGTGGCAAACAACTCCGGGTTGAGCCAGGTCGATTTTACGATATAGAACGACTTGCAGTTGATGCAGACGCATCTGTAACTATTGACAAAGTCTTGTTCATTGACAACGACGGTGAAGCAGCGGTGGGTCAACCCTGGGTAGAAGGTGCAACTGTAGAAGGAACAGTGCTCCAGCATTTACGGGGACGCAAGATCATTGTTTACAAGATGCGTCCTAAGAAAAAGACGCGTAAAAAGCAGGGTCATCGTCAAGAGTTAACCCGCTTGATGATCAACTCCATTTCTTTGAATGGCACCACGGTTGGTGAAACTTCTACATCTGCCGCTCCTGCAGTTTCGGCAGAACCTGCTGTTGCCACTGAGGCGGCGGCTGAAGAATAGGTGAGCTAAATTTAGAACTAGGCTCTCATCAATTGTGAAGTAACGTTAGCAAAAGCAGTAGGGACTCACTATGGCTCATAAGAAAGGAACAGGCAGTACTCGCAACGGTCGGGACTCTAATGCTCAACGGCTAGGCGTTAAGCGCTACGGTGGGCAGGTTGTTAGAGCAGGTAATATCCTGGTACGGCAGCGAGGCACAAAAATTCATCCTGGCTCAAACGTTGGGCGCGGCAGCGATGATACTCTGTTTGCGTTGGTGGATGGCGTCGTCACCTTCGAGCGCAGAGGCAAGAACCGCAAGAAAGTCAGTGTTTACCCTGCGGTGGCTGAATCTGCTGCGGTAGCTGAGTTGGTTTAAGTCTCGTCTCATCGCAGACTCAGCTCAAATCTATAGCTGTCGCGAGTCAAGGTAGGGCAAAGAACGCTGGTGGATGGCTGTCCATTCAATAGTTCTAGCTCTTCATTCCGTCCTTGTCCGTCGCTTTACCAAACTAA
>DATNOY010000042.1:0-4194 GCA_036703495.1 Coleofasciculaceae cyanobacterium | reverse complement strand
GAGATAGAATGCGCTGCTGCATGGCATGAGAGAGAGGAGGAGAACCGGAGCGGTCGTCTAGGGGAGACGCCATAGTTAGCTAATTTATTTGATTAAATAACTGAGCTGTAGTTTTTCTTGATTCTATGACTCTGGGGAACGATTTGAAACTAAAGCCGAAATCACACACGATTAACCCTCTAAGCTGAGAATCCTAGATTTAGAGTTCCCAAATTAATCGTCTCTACTCATGACTGAGATAGTACCGTGGAAGAAAATAAAAATTTCCTGCTCACCCTATAAATAATGTAGACTGCTTCTGCATTCTGGCGGAACTACAGGGATTAAATTCAAAATTAAACACAGAATATAGATGAAAAACTTATCCGTTGCTGGATGCGCTGAATTAACCTTGGGACTGGCGACCTGAAGGAAATAAAGCTACTTTAGACTTCTTACCGCTTTAGGCTTTAAAGGCTACTCCGCATTTCTTGCGCCATTAAATAAAGCTTACTCCATTCTCCGTTCACCTGATTGGTTTTCAGGTTCAAGTCTTTAGCGATCGCTTCCATTTGCTGTCCTGCCTTGAGCCGATCGAGCAACTGCTGTTGAAATGGCGTTAAATTTTCCCAAAACTTTTGCCATTGCTCGGGGGTCAAGCCCAGGCTATGTTCTGTTAACGAGGTGCCCAGCCAGGCTCCTACCAATTCATGCTGGTGCTTGAAGCCAAATACCCGAATGGCATGGTAATTAATTTTTTCTCGTAGCCGGTAGACCTGCTTAATAGGCAAATTGAGGGCTTGCGCGATCGCTTCCTGCGACTGACCTTGCAAATGCAGCTGGAGCCACTCTGCTGCCACAGGTTCTACGTGCTCTTTCAAATACACAGCAAACTCCTGAGTCACTTTATTCCGCAGCATTTGCTGTTCTTCCCAAGCCTGCAGGTCTTGGTACTGAGCGACGGCCTGGGCATCCAGGAGGCTGACTGGATTATCGGCTTCATCAGGCGTAATTTCTTCGGAGACTAACCGAATTAGATCGCCAGTGGGCACCTGCGTCATGCCACCCCGCTGCGATCGCCGTAAGTAGTTGACAAAGCGATACACTAACAAAGGCTGATTGCGAATAGGTCGCAGGCAATATTCTTCGATGCTGGCCAGCATCAGGGCATTTCGTAGCCGATTGTCAGACGTGCATTGCCCAATCCAGGCAATTTGCTGGCGCATGTAGTTGTCACTTTGCATCAGCTCTTGGATCACTTCCTGCAACACATCGATCACGGTACGACGGCGATCGCGAGACAGCGCCACCCAAGTCCGAATTTTGCTGCGAATCAGGAATAGGCTGCTGAGGCGTTGTAGTAGTTGACGGTAGGCCCGCTCTGGCGGCACACCCAAATAACGCTGCTGCAAGATGCGGTAGCGGTAATCCATCGCCTGCTTTGCTACAGCAAGCTGAGCAGGGGGCAACTCTTCAAGCCGCTGTGGGTTTTCGCCCAACAGCCAAGAAACCAAGCTGTCTCGTTCGGCAGACGACAAATTTGGGCAGCCAACTTGCAGCTGCGATTGCCAATCTTGTCTAAGTTCCTCAACCACTGCCATTGAATCGCCAATCCTTGATGTGTCGATTTTTTGAGTTGTCACTATCGAGTAGCTATTCACGGAGCTATTTATTTTGTATCCACTTATAAAAGTGTCGCTCAACTTTTCAATTAGAGTTAGCCTCTAAGGCTTAGCTTTTCAATAAATCCTGAACTGCTGCATTGTTGATTACCCCGACCTGATTACTCCGACCTGCTTGCTCCTAAGACCTCTGCCTATCATTCACCCGATTCGATTGCCGCTACTAACCTTTGCAGGGTTTCCGTCAGCTGCCTGAGGCGTTCTAGGGCAGAGTCATGATTTTCTGCGAGAGTTTGCACCGCATCGCTGAGGGCAAAAATTTGATAGCCTTGCTGCTGAACTTGAGAAGTTAGGGTGTCAACCTGCACAGCGAGTTTATCAACTGTTTCTGTGGTGGCTAATACCGCTTCTCCAATTTGCAGCACAATTGATTCTAAATGATTGGTTTGAACTTCCACTCCCTAACGACCCTTTGTTGAAGCTAAATAACTTTAAAAAAGCATACGTTTAAGCCTACTGTATTGTGCAGCATCCGTGATCAAGGATTGATGAGTTAGGGCGCTGGGAACTGCCTCTGCCTCTGTCCTTGCGGGTTATAGCGGTTCGCACTTGGCTAAAACCAGATTATTTTTGAAAACCTTGCGGAGCGAGACTTTCAAAAAATAATCTGGACTTGACTCAGTTGAAAATTGCTACAGAACCCGGATTGGGATAATGCTTATGCGTTAGTGAATGAGCGCCTGCCGGTTTAATGCTCAATGCTTGCCAGCTTGCGATAGCTGAGGAGCCAACTGACGATCGTGGCTCGGCGAGTTTTGCGAGGAATCAGTTCATCGATTTTGTATCCTCCAAAGCCCAGTTCTTCTTTCAAAAGCTGTTTATTTTCTTTAGGAATAGAACGAGTCAGTTTTACGGTAGCAGGCCGGCTTTCAATGAAATTTGGAGGGTCTGGGTATTCTGCTCGCCACTCGGGAACCACTGCGGCGGCATCCCACTGCTGGAGGCGATCGTCGTATCGGTAGCCTAGATAGTGCCAAACCAGTTGATTAACGGTGGCATCCTCCATCTCATCGTGCAGGATTGCCCAAAAGGTGCTGTCTGTTAAGGGAGGCAAATCAGTCATAGCTTTAGAGAGGTAGCTTTAGAGAGGTAGCTTTAGAGAGATAGTAAATTGCGCATAGCATTTCTCGCTCCGATGAAATTCAGAAGGCAGGCGCAACCCCCAGTCGAGGCTTCCCCCTGCCCCGATTTTCAGGACTTGACCTGCGTGGAAAAAGCTAGATAGAAATTTCAAATGATAGATGAGAACAGGGGAAGCAGCCAATGCGTCAACTGTCGTTCTGGTTTTCTCAGAATTGATGGAAAACGGCGATGTCCGCCGAAGACGAGCAATAAAGTAGGGACACTGGAAAAATCGTCACATTCTTGCAAAAAATGCCAGATCGCTTCGGCACACTTTAAACTAAAAGTAGCGTTTAACTGTCTCTGCCCTGCAACCTGTTTGTAGGGCTTTTTATTTTAATTACAGAATTACTTGCGCTATTAGGCTTTTGGTCTAGCTGTTTCGTCGGTTATTTTGAGAGAGCAGTTCTATAGCAATCCTCAATCTGCGATGAGCACACTAAAGCAGAGTTTGGGACTCCGTCCCTAGAGAGCAGCATTCCCCTCTCCGCCCTTTGCTGGCAAACCCTTGGGGATTGTACCTTTTATTTGCCATACCCAGCCTATGGGTATGGTTCATCGACGAAAACGCAGGGTAGGCATGTGCTTCTGCTAGAGGGACTTGAGTCTCCGCTCTGACTTTGCTCATAGCTGATTCAAAAGGGCGGTAGATAACAATTTGGGAATCATTTTTAAGCCTAGAAACTGTTCCATAAGAACCTAAATCTGCCTAAAAGACAGGCTAGAGTGCAGCAAAAGTTTAAGAGGTGATTTGTGAAAATTGTTTGGGAACACAGTATCTATGTTGGCAATGCTCCAGTATTCTGCTCCATCTGTGGTCGCAGGTCTTATCCTATCCGCAGCAAACGCAACCAGCTGTTGCTGGCAGTCATTTATGATCAGAATGGGGTAGCCTGGGGCGAGGCCTGTCGAGATTGTGTGACAGCAGGTTCTAGCGGCATTAAAGCCAGGTTGCATGAGCGGATTCAATCTCTTCAGGAAAAGATAGAAGAGTTGCAGGAACTGGCGATCGCAGACATTGAAACCCCTACCCTAGAACAAGAATTTCAGATTCACCAACAGGATGCATCGTGAACTGCAATGCTCAGCAGGGCAAATCAGATCAGCGAACGTCAGAATTTTCCTGAGCTACTGCTGGTTTCGCTGAGTCCCGCGAGTTAGGACGACGATGCATACCATCAGAAAACTGGACACTAGCAGAGAGATGGCCAGTCCGGCGGCAATCCAATCAAACCAGGGTGTACTTAGCCACTGGGTAAGTTCCATAAGCTGGAGTAGACCTTAACTTGCCCGCATGAGGGGGTGACTTCTTCTCAGCGCGATCGCTACACAGCTCAAATTAACGGCAATACAGACGCCACCCAGCGCTGAAAGGATGTAGGTGGGAGCCATGACCACACCTACCACCCAC
>DATNOY010000041.1:0-2169 GCA_036703495.1 Coleofasciculaceae cyanobacterium | reverse complement strand
AAAACTTTTCTGCTTTATGGACGTAGCTACCGTGAATGCGACGGGCGATCACGTTAGTGGCGAGCATATAGGAGAGCATATTGGATTGCGAACCAAACTCAATCACAACGTGCTTTCCAGCTTCTAAAGACTCCAAAATCTGCCCGACATAGTTTTTGGGACAAGTGTTGCGCAGATACTTCAGGTCATCTAAGCGAGTGAGCTTACGCTGAAGCGCCATAATGGAAGACTTGCTGCCCATCTTGACCTCGCAAAACTCCTGGATTTCTTCATTGCTCATGGAGAGCAGGCGAGTAATCCAGGCTTTGCCAAATTCATTCCGGAGAATAATGGCATTTTCCAGACTGGCTTCTGACAGATTCAGCTCGCCCCGCACGAGCGCTAAATCTTCTACATCAATCTGGTCGTAGCTGATATAAAGCTCTTGAGCATCGCGAACGCCTCGGCGTTTGGTCGATTCGGGATCGAGCGTATAGACCTGAACGCGATCGGGAAAGAGCTGCCGTAAGCCTTTGACTGTACTAAATTGCTTGCCTTCGCGGGCTGCCTCCCAGCCATATTCTGAATGCATATCAAAGATCAAATTGACGGCCGCCCGCTTGCGAATGATGCCAGACAGCAACAGTCGCGTTAAGAAAGATTTGCCGGTGCCTGATTTGCCAAAGATGCCGTTGCTGCGCTCGACGAAGCGATCGAGATCTAAGCAAATGGGTACGTCCATATCAATCGGTTGTCCGATGGCAAAGTTGCGTCGATGGGGGTCATCTTCCCAACCAAACACTGCCCGAAAATCTCGTTCTGCCGCATCATAGACCTGGCTAAAGTGGCTAGGAATGGTTTTAACGGGCAGTAGTTCTACCGCATTTGTTTGGGCTTCGTAGGAAGCTAGCTTGGCAGCTTGGGACTTGGCTTTAGAACTCTTACTCTTGGGTGCTGTTTCTTGGCTTTTACTGGCGTCCGTTGGCGTGAACATCAGCATGGGAGTCAGGTTTACCGTGCCGTAGGTGCCTGTACCCGACAGCACCTCTTGCAAAAAAGTGTTGCTTGGATCAGGCGGATTGGACAAGATGCGAGGACTGGCTGTTCCCAACGCCACATCTGTGAGCATACAAAAGAAGCGCGATCGCACCCCTTGCACCACCAAAAATTTGCCTACCCGCATGTCTTCGACCGAAACATTGGCATGGAGGCGAACTTCTAATCCCTGGCTCAGGGAACCTTGAATAACGGAGCCTAATGGCTGCTCTGGAGTCATGCTCAAAGAGTGGTGCCCAGATAGTTTCTAAATCATGTGCAGAACTTGCTATGGCAATCCTAAATTAATGATGAGAAACCCTAGGGAGAAATTTGGGACACTGCCCCTTCCCCCTGCTCACCAATGATTTGGGATAGCTATATCTGCTTGCGAAGCGAAATTTGAATCTGAATCAGCGAATCTGCAAGTTAATACGCTTGTTCTATTATCTATTAATACTTTCGTTCTATCAATTAATACATTTGTTCTTTACTTTTTCAAGTAAAAATCATTAAAAGCCATCCAGGTTTTGTATTTTATGAGGATGCGGTTTATGAAAGTTCCAGGCTCAATGAATTACATCTGATGGTAGCTAAATGCGACTTGAACCTGTCAGTGCCGAGCATCAGCAAATCTTTCAAAGTTGGTATCAAATTGACCGTCTGGAAGCCCATACCTGTCGTCCTGTGATGTCAGGCAAACGGATTTTGCAAAATCATCAGGTAACGACTTGGGTGTTTTTGATCGAAGAATTGGCAGAACCTGTGGGAAAGTTTGCATTTTTTGATCTCAACCCGCGCAATCGTTCGGCTGAATTTGGATATACCATCAACCCGGAATTTAGAAAGCAGGGAATGGGGACAAAAATGCTGAATTTGGCGATCGATCGCCTGTTTTTAGCTGAAGATTCAAACCCCGAAAACATAGATTTGCACAAGCTCTACTGTCAAACGGGTGCATTCAATCTGGCATCCGTTCGCTTGTTAGAAAAGCTAGGGTTTCATAGAGATGGGATTTTGCGAGAACATCATGAGCTAGATGGCAAGCTATGGGATGACTATATTTACAGTCTGCTGCGGCGAGAGTGGCAATCACTGCGATCGCAGCTTTAGCCCTAGAGCAGGGTAATCGGTGATAATGGCAGCAACTTGAGG
>DATNOY010000040.1:0-2291 GCA_036703495.1 Coleofasciculaceae cyanobacterium | reverse complement strand
CTTCTAATCCGGGCTGTTCACTGCAAATTCTCAAGCATCTGCAGCTCCAGGGCAAATCTGTACCAGTGATGCATCCAATTCGGCTACTGGATTACTCGATCCGGGGGATCAAATTGGGTAAGAACTGAGCAAGACTTTCTTATCTATAGCAATTTTCAACTGAATCAAGTCCAGATTATTTTTTGAAAGCCTCGCGGAGCGAGGCTTTCAAAAAATAATCTGGTTTTAGCCGAGTACACACCGCTATAAGTGCGTAGCGCTAATCCTCAGCTAGTGATCGTGCCGGTCAAAGGAGAACTGGCGCTAGCGTAAGTTTTTACAGGGATGCGTCCAGCTAAGTAGGCTAGACGTCCGGCTTCCGCAGCTAAGCCCATAGCCCGAGCCATCGCTGCTGGATTTTCGGCTTGAGCGATCGCCGTATTAATCAACAGGGCATCGGCTCCCATTTCCATCGCTTGAGCCGCTTCGCTAGGGGCACCAATCCCGGCATCTACCACCACAGGCACTTGAACCGTTTCAATAATGATTTGGATATTGGCGGTATTTCTGATGCCCTGCCCCGAGCCGATCGGTGAACCCAAGGGCATAACCGTAGCACAGCCCACTTCTTCCAGGCGTTTGGCCAGCAGCGGATCGGCATTGATGTAGGGCAAGACGGCAAAACCTTCCTTGACTAGCTTTTCGGCAGCTTCCAGCGTACCAATGGGATCGGGCAGCAGGTACTTGGCATCGGGAATCACCTCCAGCTTGACAAAGTTATTGTCTTCCTGCCCCAACAGCTTAGCCATTTCTCGACCGAGGCGAGCCACACGAACTGCCTCTTCTGCAGTTTGGCATCCTGCTGTGTTGGGCAGCATCCAAATCTTGCTCCAATCCAGGGCTTCTGCCAATCCTTCATGTCCGGGTGCGTTGGTCTGGACTCGGCGTACTGCCACGGTAACAATTTCACAGCCGCTGGCAGCCACGCTTTGGCGCATTTGATCAAAGTTGCGGTACTTGCCTGTACCCGTCATCAGCCGAGAGTGGAACGATCGCCCGGCAATGACAAGGGGGTGGGGGTCGGGTAAGGAAATGGGGGAATCGGGAATCGGGAATCGGGAAGGGGGCGTGGAATATTGGAGCATGTTGCCAGAAGTAGAGGAACCAGAAGTCGAGGGGCTGGAAGCAGGATTGCTGGAAATAGCGGAGCTGGAAGCAGGATTGCTGGAAATAGCGGGGGAAAGATGACCGGCCGGTTGGTAGAACCGCTCCCAGGAGAAGGGCTGAAGCAGGGCATCGGTGTGTTGATTGTAGACGCGATCGCCGATCAACTTGGCAGTGACGGGAGCCAGCAAAATGCCGTTGCGATAGTGCCCCGTTGCCAGAGTCAGGTTATCACAAAGGCTCGCCCCTAAAATCGGCAGTTCATCCGGCGTTGCCGGACGGAAACCCCACCAGCATTCATGAATGGGAAAGTTGCCCAGCAGCGGATAGAGACGCAGGGCAGCATTGAGCAATGTTTGCAGTCCAGCAGGCGTGTTGTAGGGAGTGAAACCAACCGCTTCGCTGGTGGCTCCAATCACAATCCGCCCATCCTGGCGAGGCACAATGTAAACCGCTTCGCCAAACAAAACTCGCTGCAAGGGTAAGCCTATGCGGTGAGACTGCGGCACCTGCACCGATAGCATTTGCCCCTTCCGAGGCTGCACAGGCACAGGCAGCAAGTCCGGCGACCAGGCTCCGGTGGCCAAAATGTAGTGCCCAGCAGTGCGGTGTCCGTCGGTGGTTTTCAGCCCGATCACCCGCCCTTGCTGCTGCTGAATGCCTGTCACCGCTACGCCTTCCTGAACCTCAATTTTCAGACTTTCGGCAGCCAATCGCAGGGCTTGTACTAATGCCCGATTGTCTACCTGTCCTTCTTCGGGATACCACCAGCCGCCTACTACCTCGTCGGAGAGTCCGGGCTGAGCATGATGCATGGCCTGGCGATCGAGCCAAATTTGTGCAGAAGAAGCAGCGCCATCGGGAGGCTGCTGATACACTGGAGCCAAAATACCGCTTGACCAATAGCCCGTACTGGCCGCACTTAAGTCTTCTAGTTTGCTAATCCATTCTGGATAAAGCGCCAAACTGTTGAGACACAAGTCCAGCATCGGACTGTCCGGAATCGCTTCGGCGCGGGGAGCCAGCATGCCTGCCGCCGCCTGAGAAGCAGCCTGCTGAAAATCACGGCTGAGGACGGTGACAGACGCTCCTCTCAACCGCAAATCAATGGCGATCGCCAGTCCAATCACTCCACCGCCAATGATTAC
>DATNOY010000039.1:0-2656 GCA_036703495.1 Coleofasciculaceae cyanobacterium | reverse complement strand
TAAAACCTTGTGCCGTCCGCTCAGCAGGCGGCACAGGGCATTAAGCATAAAACCTCGAGGTTTTATGCTTAATGATGGCTATCTACTGAGAACTCAAATTTGTTAGGGTTGCTGCGACCTTTCTTCTTTCCAGCGTTTCCGGCAAACTGGGAAGCGCTACGCTTGCCGAGTTGAACTAACGCTGGATAAATTGCATGAAAATCTTGGTGCTAAATGCAGGATCGAGCAGTCAGAAAAGCAGTTTCTACAACATCGCTGGCGATCAGCTGCCTGACGAGCCATTGACTCCCCTCTGGGAAGCCCAAATTGACTGGACGCATCAACCGGGCGTGGCTGAAGTAAAAGTGAAGACCGCTACTGAGGAATTGAAAGAGGCGATCGCTTTTGAATCTCGTCCACCCGTCATGGCTCATATGCTCAGCACCCTCTGGAGTGGCGCAACCCAGGTGATTGCTAACGCCAGCGAGATTGAGGTAGTGGGGCATCGAGTAGTGCATGGCGGACAGGACTATCACGACAGTGTGCGAATCACGCCAGATGTGAAGCAGGCGATCGCTCGGCTAGCGGATCTAGCCCCGGTTCACAACCCGGTAAACTTGTCCGGCATTGAGGCGATCGAGGAAATTTTGGGAGATGTGCCTCAGGTAGCCGTCTTCGATACTGCTTTTCATACCACCCTGCCCGATGCCGCTGCCATCTATCCTGTTCCTTACGACTGGACAGAAAGGGGGGTTCGTCGTTATGGCTTCCACGGCACCAGCCATCGCTACTGCGCCGAAAAAGCTGCGCAAATCTTGGGTCAAGACCTGCACAATCTCAAACTTGTCACCTGCCATTTGGGCAACGGCTGCTCACTGGCTGCCATTCAGGAAGGTCGGAGTATTAATACCACTATGGGCTTTACGCCACTAGATGGACTGATGATGGGCAGTCGCTCCGGTTCCATTGATCCCAGCATCTTGATCTATATGCTGCGGCAGCCAGGCTATACTGCCGATCAGTTAGACCATTTGCTGAATCAAGCTTCGGGGTTGCTCGGAGTTTCGGGTGTGTCTAGTGACATGCGATCGGTGATGGAGGCAGCAGCGGCAAATCCGCGAGCTAAATTGGCGATCGACATCTACATCCATCGGCTGCGAGCCTTAATTGGCGAAATGATTGCCAGCCTCAACGGGTTGGATGTTCTGGTCTTTACAGCAGGCGTTGGTGAAAATGCTCCCGAGATTCGGGCAGCAGCCTGCAAAAATTTCTCCTACATGGGGCTAAAACTCGATCCTGAAAAAAATGGCGATCGCCCCCGGGATCAAGTCATTTCAGCAGAGGATTCAACAGTCAAAGTGTTGGTGGTTCATACCCAGGAAGACTGGGCGATCGCCCAAGCGTGTTGGCAGAATTTGCAGGACCGCTGAATTTTGAGCAGCTCATGCTGCGAAACCCGTCACGACTCGCGCCTTTTGGGAAAGAACGTTTCATCTCGGATTTCAAAGCGGTCTTGGGTTCGACAATACTGAGAGCCTGCCATGCGACCGATCGCCTTCAGTTCGTTGGGGTTGACGCGAAACCGCTCGTCGAGTAAATCATCTTGAATCACCATGTGAACCACTTCGCCAATCACCAGATGAGAAATACCCACCGGGACAACTTGCAGCGTTCGGCATTCAAACGCAACCGGCGATTCGCCGATGCGGGGTGGAAGCACCACTTTGCTGGGAACCGGGGTTAAATGGGCCAAATCATATTCAGACTCTTCGTAGGCGATCGGCGTTGCGGTTTTTGCCATAGCTGCCGCAAAGCTTTCAACCGCCATGTTAACGACAAATTCTCCTGTCCCCCCCTCTGCAGCCGAGCAGGCGTTTCGTAAGGAATCTTTGGGCGATCGATCAGGCTTGCGACCTGCGACACAAAACGAAAGTGCCATGGGCAGATGCCCTACGACATTGAAATAGGAAAAAGGCGCTAAGTTGGGGATGCCCTGGGGTGAAACAGTTGAAACAACTGCAATCGGGCGAGGGACAACACAGCCCGTCAAGAGTTTGTATCGCTCCTCAGGCGCTAGATCGTTTGGGTCGAGATCCATACTGCTGCTCCTAACTCTCTGCTTTTTCTAACGGTTTACAGATTCACTGAATACAGATTCACTGAATACAGATAAACCCGCTTGGGCTGCCGCGTCATCCTGTTCGCCAGTGGCACCGCCGACGCCAATCCCACCGATGAGTTGCCCATTTACATAAATGGGTATCCCCCCTGGAAGTAGCGCAATTGGAAAACTCACCCCATCAGCCATCGGCCCAGCTAAAGGAGTATTCCAGGGGAGATTTTTAGTTGCAGTCCCAAACAAAACGGCTGTGCGAGCTTTCACCTGAGATACTTCTACACTGGCCAGCAATGCGCCATCCATCCTGAGAAAGCCAGCTAGATGCCCAGCTGCATCAGCTACGGCAATACTGAAGCGACAGTTCTCCATCTCCGCCTGCTGCCGAATGATTTCAATAATTTGAGTCACCTGTTCTGCGGTAAGTTTTTCCACTATTTTTTCCACTGGTTTTTCCACTATTTTTGCCACTGTCAGGTCTGTTAAGCCAGGCTCCTTGAAGGGGGATGCCTGAATCACAGCAATCTTTTCCCTTCTACTATGTTGATTTCAACATAGTAG
>DATNOY010000038.1:0-4733 GCA_036703495.1 Coleofasciculaceae cyanobacterium | reverse complement strand
ATCAATAACTTTTATGTTATGCCTAAGTCGGAAGCCCGCGCCCAGTTAGGGTTGGCGGCGGATGAACAGGTTGTGCTTTACGTCGGCCGGTTTGACGCCCGCAAAGGAATTGAAACCTTAGTACGCGCCTTTGCCCAACTAAAACATCAGGCAAAATATCAGCAAGCTGAAGGCTCTAGTAAGTTACGGTTGGTGATTGTAGGGGGGAGCGAACCTGGACAATCGGATGGCATAGAACGCCAGCGGATTGAAGGCATTGTGCAAGAGTTAGGGATTGCGGCTGAAACCTGGTTTGCAGGACGGGTAGGGCATGAGCATCTCCCAACCTATTACACGGCTGCCGATGTTTGTGTGATTCCTAGCCATTATGAGCCGTTTGGCTTGGTGGCGATCGAATCTATGGCTTGTGGCACTCCTGTGGTGGCCTCTGAGGTGGGTGGGCTGAAGTTTACGGTTGTGCCCGAGGAAACAGGACTGCTGGTGCCCCCGCAAAATCAGACTGCCTTTGCCGATGCCATCGATCGCATTCTGACCGATGATATTTGGGCGCGGAAGCTGCGCAGACAGGCTACCCTACGGGTGCAGCAAAACTTTAGCTGGACAGGCGTGGCGATTCAGCTAAGCGATCTTTACCGGCGCTTATTGGCTCAATCTATCATGCACCCCTCCTTTAACCTGGGTCAGATGACTCAACCCGTGGCGCAACCTAGAGAAACAACGCTGACTGAAAAGTTGGTAAAAGCTTCTTAGAGTCCGCGTCAGTAGGTGCTGCTGCGGCGGCTTCGCAGCAGATGAAACACTCCCTAGTAAGTGTTTCTCCGGAGAAAAAGAGTTGAATGTTACAAATCTACATTTAACTTCATAAAACTCTGACAAAACTTTATCGTATCCATAGATTTTCTAGGTACAATCCCGAATCTAAAACCTAAGATCCAAATTGGAACGTTCTATGAGAATGGATCATGCCAGATATTGTTGAACTGGAAGGTAGAGTTTTTGTCCCTGCAGATCAATTGGAGATTCCAGAGTGGGCTTGTGCAAATAATAATGACCAGTTTCACTCAACCCTGACGCTCAAAGACGACGACCTATTCCTGATTACCGATACGCTAGGCAATATTTCTGGCTGTTTGGGGGATGGGGCGATCGACAGCATGGGAATGTTTTGTCGAGACACACGGTTCTTGAGTCGGTTGGATCTGCAAATTGAAGGACGAACTCCTGTTTTGCTAAGCAGTAATGCTCAAAAAGGGTTTGCGCTCTCGGTTCTCTGTACCAACCCCCGCATTGACGACAATCGCATTCCTGCTGAAACCATTGGCATCGATCGCGAAATTGTGCTCAACGGTGGGCTGTTTGAAGAACTGACGATCACAAACTACAGTACGCAGCGCGTCAAGTTTGAGCTGACGCTGAGCTTTGGGGCAGATTTCATGGATCTATTTGAGATCCGAGGCTTCAGCCGCAAAGGTCAAGGCAAATTGCTGCGGCGAGTCATGACTGAAAGCCCAGCCGATAGCTTATTAGATATTGCAGCGGATGGGTCTGACCCTGAACTTGATGGTGTTTCTTTCACCCTCCATTCCACTCCAGCTGAGCTAACGATGGCCTATCGAGGGCTGGATGGCGACATTATGGAGTCCCATATTCAGTTCTTACATCGGTTGCCTGATGGATTCAAAGGCTATACAGCCATCTGGGAATTAGAACTAGAATCCCATGCTACGGAGCGGCTCGGCTACCGCTTGGAAACGCTGAACAACAATCGCCCGGTTTCTCAGGTGAATGCGCCGCTCACCCTGATGCAAGCCAAAGCTGCCGAACTCCTAGAAGAGCAGGAATGGCGGGCTTCCATTACTCAGATGCGTTCAGACGATCGCGCCTTTAATCAGGTGATTGAGCGGGCGGAACACGACATCTATTTGCTGCGACAAAGCTTTGTGCAGGGCAAAATTCTGTCGGCTGGGGTGCCTTGGTTCTGCACCTTATTCGGGCGAGATTCCATTATTGCGGCGTCTCAAACCTTGATTCTTGATCCGGTGATTGCCCGCGAAACGTTGATTGTGTTGGCCCAGTACCAAGGCAAAGTAGACGACGACTGGAAAGAGGAAGAGCCGGGTAAGATTCTGCATGAGTTGCGGTTGGGTGAAATGGCGCGCTGCCAGGAAATTCCCCATACGCCCTACTACGGTACGGTAGATGCTACGCCCCTCTGGCTGATGCTCTATGCCGAATATTATGCCTGGACTCACGATCGCGATACGCTGGAAAAACTCTGGAATAACGCGTTAGCGGCGATGGACTGGATCGATCGCAACTGCCACCAAACAGGCTACCTCAGCTATGATCGGCGTTCCAAGAAAGGGCTAGTAAATCAAGGCTGGAAAGACTCTGGCGACTGTATTGTCTATCGCGATGGACAACAGGCGAAAGGTCCCATTGCCCTCTGCGAAGTGCAAGCCTATGTTTATGCAGCGAAGATTCGCCTGAGCGAGATTGCCCGCATCAAGAAGCGGATTGATCTAGCCGATCGCTGGCAAGAGGAAGCTAGAGAGCTGAAAACTCGCTTTAACCGCGATTTCTGGATCGCTGATTTGGACTATTGCGCTTTGGCATTGGATGGAGAAGGCAAGCCAGTTGACAGCATCACCTCTAATCCTGGGCATTGCCTGAATCTGGGAATTTTGCTGCCTGAACGAGCCAGGAGTGTGGCGGAACGGTTGCAAGCCCCCGATATGTTTAACGGTTGGGGGATTCGTACGCTCAGCAGCCTTTCACCTGCCTACAACCCAATGGGCTACCATGTCGGCTCGGTGTGGCCCCATGATAATGGCATGACTGCTTTAGGACTGCGATCGATCGGTCAGGTGGAGCAAGCCCTGGAAGTGGGTCAAGGTTTAATCGACATGACGATGCAGCAACCTTATCAACGTCCGCCTGAGCTGTTCTGTGGCTATGAGCGGATGGGGGATAGTGCGCCCGTTCGTTATCCAGTCGCTTGCTCACCCCAAGCCTGGGCCACCGGAACCATCTTCCAGCTGATCCAGATGATGGTGAATTTGGTTCCTGATGCACCGGGTAACCACCTGCGGATCATTGATCCGGCCTTGCCGTCCTCTATCCATCACCTGTCGCTAAAAAATCTGCGGATTGGCTCTACTCTGCTGGATCTGGAGTTTTTGCGAGAAGGAGATTCGATTAAGGAACGGGAGCGATCGGAAGCTTCAACGGCTTGTCGGGTGGTTCGGAAGCGGGGCAACCTTCGGGTGGTGATTGAGGCCTAGCGGTCTGTCTTTTCTAAGCGTTGGGTAGCCATCCTTAAAAACCAAACTGCAAAATTTTTGCGGGGCCGAAGACCCCGCAAAAATTCTTGGCAGAACACTAGTATCGCAGGCACTCAATGTTGCAACTGGGGGTACCGCCCTCAAGAGGAGCTTTTGTCCCCTTCACCCCTTTCAAAATTTTTGTTTGGGTCTGCTAAGTAGATAGCCCTAATTAAACATAAGACCCTATGCCGCTCGCGCAGCGGACGGCACAGGGTTTTAGATCTGTTTTTTAATGACGCCGAGGTACTTAGGGATCTGCGGGGAAATCGTATACCCCTGTAGGGGCGCAAGGCCTTGCGCCCCTACCGCTAATGTTGTTGCCAGTGGGGATGTGATTAAATTGCAAATCCCTTAGTGAGGCAAGAGCGCAGGCAGTTACTTGCGGCAAGCAATTACTTGCGGCAGACAATTGCTCTTAATAGATCAGAGAAGGCGAACACAGCAGGAGACAGCAGCGCGTCTGCTAGAGTTGCTACGCAAACTATCCGGAAGAGGGGAACCGGCAAACTGTAGACCTGCACCCCTGCCGGGATGGGTTCAGCTGCCAGACGGGGACTGATGGCTGCTCCTAAACCCTGAGATATCATGCTGACAATGGTGGCATCCGATCGCACCTGATAGGTGGGCTGTAGCTGAGTGCCATATTTAGCGCAGTGGGCATAAACCATGGCATCACAGCCATCGCCATCGGGAGCCATGATCAATGGATAGGTAGTCAGTTCTTCCCAGGTGAGTTGGCTACCTGCCAGCTGGAAGGCAGGCGGAAACAGCACGACAAATTCATCGCGCAGCAGTTCCCAGGTTTCAAACTCCTGGCTGGTGGGCAAATAGGTAATGCCAATATCCGATCGCCCTTTGCGTAGATCCGTTTCTACCTCGGGGCGATCGTCGTATTCGGCAATGTTGACGGCGATGGAAGGATAGCGACGGCAAAACTGGGCAATCACTTCGGGCAAGATTTGGGTGGCGGCACTACGAAACGCCGAAATCCGCAACTGTCCCCCATGCAGCCCTTTAGCCAGGTTGGCCTGTTTTTCGATGTCTGCCATCAGGTACATAACCTGACGCGCCCGATCGACGATTCCTTCTCCTACAGGCGTTAAGTTAGCGCCATAGCGCCCGCGCAAAAATAGGACAACGCCCAAATCTGCTTCAAGAGAAGCGATCGCATAGCTAATGGCGGATTGCGACATTTGCAGCTGCAAAGCCGCTTCGCTAAAGCTGCCGCAGTCGGCAACGGCAATTAAAACATGCAGTTGCGAAAGTTTTAGCTGGTTGTGGCGATCGAACCCCATCGTGGCTACCTCACTGCCTAAATTCTCTCAAAAACGGGAAGTCGGCAACAGATTGATCCATCGAATTCACTGATGGATGTGATTGAACCGTTGATTGGTTCTAGATGAACAC
>DATNOY010000037.1:0-2128 GCA_036703495.1 Coleofasciculaceae cyanobacterium | reverse complement strand
TGGGACTGAAGGAAGATGAATCGACCGGTTTGGAGTCCTTGATTGTCCTAAGTTATGACCACGGTAACTTAAGTGAAGTGCAGCAGTATTCCCTCCGAGCAGCAGAGCAGGGGCGCACAGCCAGTCCTGCCATCACCATGTATATGCTGGCACACACCGGATGTTGCCTGGCAGAAATTGGGCGAGACATGATCCGTGCTGAATCGCTATTGTTGGAAGCCCAATTCATTAGCGATCGCCTAGGCATCCCTGCCAGTGACATTCCCTTTGGTCTGGGGTGTGTGCGGCGATTCCAGGGACACATCGACGAGGCGCGATCGCTGCTACGGCAAGGTTGGCACATGGCTCAAATGGCTCAGGATCACTGGCGCGAATGTCTCTGCCTCACCAATCTGGTGATGCTGGAATTAGAGACCGGCAATCCTACAACGGCATTGAACGATAGCAATGAATTGATTTACGTTTCAGCCCAGATGGGTGGGGGCAGTGAAGCGCCCCATGCCGCTGCGTTAGATGCTGTGACGCGGTACATGTTGCAGGAGAACAATGCCGCTGACTCGTTAGCGCGATCGCTTCAGGTACTCCGGCAAATCGACTCGCCGCGGATGCTGGCTTGTATCCAAACGATCGCCGCTCAATGGGATTTACTCCAGGGCAATTGGCAACAGTCCGTTGCCCGTGCTGAGGAAGCTTGGGTAGCCGCCCAACTGATCAGCAATCCCAGCGCGATCGCTTTGGCTGGGTCGGTGATCATCCAGGCAAACCATCAGCGTGGTCATTTGGATTGCGCTCAGCGACACTTGGCTGCCTTGAAGACCCAGATCAAGGGTCATGCCTTAAGCACCCAAGCTCATCGACGGATGACGGACTTGCATGCCCTGCTGAATCAATCAATTCACCCGTAATCAAGGAGGAAACCTGGTGTGAAATTTGCAATTACAGAGATGACATTTTCGCCGCCCCTGACCACACCCGTGACCTATGACGCTTGGATGCAAACCACCCAAAGTCTAGATGGTTGCATCGCAGTGCGGCATATTCAATGGCTCTATTCTTTGGTGTCGATGCAAGGCGATCGCTCCCTTTGCGTCTATGGGGTGCCCTATGCCGATGCGCTGCGGGAAGCCTACCGTGAAGCCCGCATGCCTTTTCAGCAAATATTGCCAGCAGAACAATGGCTAGATCAAGAACCAAAAAGCTTTCAACACGATTGCTTGATGGTAGCGGAGGTACGCTACAACCCACCGATCACGAAATCCATATATGAATCCCAAAAACAGCAAGCAGCAGGATGTTTTAGCGAACTCAACATTCAGTATGCCTGGTCAGTTATAACCCTTGATGGCACCCGATCGCATTGTATGTTCTCAGCGGCTTGTGCCGAAGATGTGCGATCGCTCTACCGCAAATTAAATGCGCCATTTGATCGCGTTTGGAAAGCCAAATTTATGCATGGATGATTCTCGGACGATCTCCGGACGGTTTCAGGACAGGGGTTTGCCTAATCTGGGTACAGAACAGCCAGAGGACAACGGTTGTCTTCCTTGAAACCCACTATTACTCCAGGAGAAGCATCATGACTGCAACGATGATCAGCCCCAACCCAGCCTACGAACAATCCCTCCAGCGGGCTAGCCAGGTCAACTGGAAAATTGAAGATATCATCGGTGGCGACAAGCACCTCGACTTCCACAAGCGATTTATGCCGGAGGCCCTGGTACGAGTCAACGAAATCACTTGTTTGAATGAAGCCGAAAAACTGATTTTGAACCAGATTCGCGGCAATAGCTATTTACACCTGTTTGGCGCGGTGGAAGAGTGCATCGTTCCCTATGTGATCAACCACGTTAAGACAACAGGATTGAGCGACATCACCGCCACTCAAGCCTTACTTCACTTTGCAGAAGAGGAGAGCAAGCACATTCGCCTGTTTCGCCGCTTTGCCGAAGAGTTTGAACTCGGTTTTGGTACTCGTTGCGATGGCATTGGGCCGGTGCCAGACATCGCCAATGCGGTGCTTCAGCACCATCCCTTGGGTGTGGTGCTGGTTATCCTCTACATTGAGTGGATGACCCAGAATCACTACCTGGCTAGTGTGCGGGATAACTTCAGCGAAAGTTTGGATCCG
>DATNOY010000036.1:0-5839 GCA_036703495.1 Coleofasciculaceae cyanobacterium | reverse complement strand
TACGGCTATGCCTGGGAAAATGAACTCGTTCCTCTCCCATTTCTGCTCTTGGTTGATAAGCTGATTGCCACTATGTCCTATTTGATTGACTAAATTCTCTCTTTTCCCTTACTGCTCATCCACTTGTGAGAAATTCGGGTTAAGTTGTTCTTTTCATGTTTGGCGATGACTTATCTAAAGTTAATCGTGTTGAGATTACGATTCACGTTTTAGCTCAGGCTTTGCAAGATTTACATGAACATGATTACACTACTGCACAGGTGATGATAGCGATTGCGAGACAAACATTAGAAGATTTACAGCTGGACTTCGACCAATATTCTCAAGTCGAAAAAAGGCTTAAACAGCTTCTCAAGTAATTACTGAAGTGAAAAAAATTACTCAGATAAAATCTGTCTTCTCTCTAATCCAATAGGGAAATGAATCATGCTCACTCAATCAATAGAGTTGATTGAGGATGAGCCTGGCATCCGAGAAGTTTCACGTATTTGTCTGAGTGAGCTGAGCAGCTGGCGAGTCACTCTATCTAACTCAATTCAAGAGGGAATCGATCTGTATATAGCAATCTGATGCCATTTTTATAGATACTTCAACTTCAAAAACAGATGCTCTGATACTCATTGAACAATTGAAGCAACATGCAATCGCTCAATCTATCCCAATTGATTTCCCACTTGCTTGAGTTGAGCAGCGGCGATCAATAGCCAGTCCCTTTCAAATCCGCATAGTCGGATCCAGAAAAATTGCAGCTAAAAATTCAATCAGGAGAAAAATATGTCTACATTAACTGTTTGGAAATTCAACACTGCTGATGGTGCCGATAAAGCATTGGGCAAGCTAGAAGGTTTGCAGAAGCAGCAGATTGTCCAAGTTCTGGATGCAGCAGTTGTATCCTGGCCCGAAGGACGCAAGCGTCCTAAAACCAATCAGGCAGTTAGCACTGTAGGGGCGGGTGCCTTGGGAGGAGCCTTCTGGGGGATTTTGTTTGGACTCATCTTTTTTGCTCCTTTGCTGGGGCTGATCGTCGGTGCGACAGCAGGCGCAGTTTCAGGTCGATTTACGGACTATGGAATTGATGACCAGTTCATCAAAGACCTGCAAAGCAAAGTCACAGAAGGAACTTCTGCCCTGTTTTTACTGACGGGTCAAGTCACGGTAGATAAGGTAGAAGCGGCTTTCGCACCTGAAGAGAAGGGTGAATTGATCCAATCCAATCTATCATCTGAACAAGAAGCAAAACTGCGCGAAGACTTTGGCTCAGAAGTTTAGAAAAGCCGTATGTGGTGTTGCAGCCTAAAGCAATTTACTTGAAAAACCAGCGAATAGCTTCTGCTTACCCTAGTAGACCTCGGCTTCCATCCAGCGATCGTTTATCGGAGAGGCGTCTCACTCACGCGGGACAACTGCCCACACTCAAAGGTGGGAATTTCAAAGCTTGTGTATACACCAAAGCTATTACCTCGGCAATTTAATCGGTTTCATTTAAAGTGTACCCCTCTGTCTAGACAGTTTTAGCAGAAGTTTAAGGTGGAATCTCTCAACGGCTTCGACCGTTCTTCTTTGAAATAATTTATACAAGTTCTAGACTTAGTTGCTGAAGTGTATCTTTGCAGGAGTTTGATAACTCAACGACTGATGTAGCCGCTGATGATTGTAGAAGTGAAAATACAATGACAAGCTCTTGACTGCACTGGATACACTCTCGTAATTCTTAATATACACCTCCTCGTACTTTACTGTTCTCCATAGCCGTTCAATAAAAATATTATCAAACGCTCTACCTTTACCATCTTGACTGATAGCAATGTTTTCTCTCTCCAAGTAGTCTGTAAATGCACTGCTGGTGAATTGAGAGCCTTGGTCAGAGTTGAAGATTTGGGGTTTACCAACACTCAAAGCCGTCTCCAATGCCTCTAAACAAAAGCTAACATCCATCGTATTGGAAACCTGCCATGCCAACACATAGCGGCTAAACCAGTCCAGAATTGCCACCAGGTAAACAAAGCCATGCGGCATCCGAATATAGGTAATGTCCGTACTCCAAACTACGTTGGGTGCGTTGATACTCATTCCTTTAAGCAAATATGGATAACGCCTGATCTGCTCACCCGCTAAACTCGTCTTGGGGCGAGGATAGATCGCCTCAATTCCCATTTTTCGCATCAGCCGTGCCACCCGCTTGTGGTTGACTGCTTCTCCCTGAGTCCGTAACCAGGCACTCATCCGTCGGATGCCATAGAAAGGAGTTGCTGTGTACTGAGCATCGATGAGCTTCATCAGATGTAGCTCGTAACTGTCAACTTCAACGGGTTTGTAATACCAACTAGAGCGGGCTAGATTGACCAGTTCGCATTGGCGGGCAACACTAATATCCTCATGCTCTGGTTCAATTAATCGCCGTTTATCGTCCACGGCTGAGTCCAGATTTTTTTTTCAACCAGTCCAACTCGACTTGGAGTTGTCCGATTTGTTGATACAAGCTGGCGGTCAATTCTTCTTGTCCCTTCTGGGCTTGGGCACGTCGGGTTGAGAAGATTTGGGGCACTTCCTCTAGCACTTGCTTTTTCCATTGAGTAATCTGGTTAGGATGTACCTCAAACTGACTAGCCAACTCGTTGATAGTTTTGTTGCCCTTGATCGCCTCAAGGGCAACTTTGGCTTTGAACTCTGCGCTGTATTGTTTCCGCTGCATCGTCACTGTCCTCTCCGTAAGTTTACGAGCCTTTGGGCAGTGATTCCACCTTAGCTAATTGTCCAGTTTTCGGGGTACATCATAGTTCAAACACCGTCCCACTGTACAAGTTGTAGGTTTGGTGGCACTGACGACATCGATATACCGTCAACTGGCTGCGGCGAGTTGTTCTAAATTTGCGTGCTGATCTACTACGCCAATTTTCAGTGATTTGAGCAAATAAACGATGCTCAATCTTATTCCATTTGCTAGTTCCGGGCGGAAAATGGTAGATATGCAGTATTCAGTCTCATTCGTTGTGCTTGCCCAACCGATATCTAGAAATAGCATTAAGCGACGATAAAATCGCGGCGATTGAGAACATTAACGTCCATACCTCTGAGTTCAACAAGGACTTTGTTGCCCTCGCTGATTAAGACATTCCTGTTCTTTTGGGTAAAGCTAAGATTGCCTAAACGAACGCTGCTCAATAAAAACTTATCTGTACCGTCCTTATAGTCCAAAATCTTGTCTGATCCCTTGAACGATTCAATCACAAAGATATCAGCGCCTGCGCCTCCTTTCAGAATATCTTTGTCTTGACCACCCGTTAACCGATCGTTTCCGGCACCCCCCATTAATTTATCCTTACCGTTATCACCGATGAGGATATCGTTACCATCGCCACCTGTAAGCGTATCATTGCTATTTCCACCCAATAACTGATCGTTCCCAAAATCTCCAAGCAGGCGATCGCTGCCATCAAATCCAGAAATGATATCGTTACCTGCAAAGCCGTTGAGTACATCCTGACCAGATGTTCCCGATAGGGTGTCGTCGCCACTGAAGTCAGGAACCGGATTGAGCGTTAACTCGTAATGAGTTGCATAGGTAGATGTAGAAGTGCGAGGGGTGGCAACCTGCAAGAAATAAGTCCCTGGCTCCAGAATTAGCGAGAAAGTTGTGTTAGAACCTCCGCTAAAGGTGTCAAGGGTTTCATCCGAATCATAGACCCCGTTCCTGTTGATGTCTGACGCAAAGAAAAGTCTAAGGTTTTGCGTTGTTCCATTGATCAAGCCACCGATATTGGTTTTTTGAGACAGGGTGAATTTGTAGGTATCAACGGGATCAATGGCGTTACTAATATAGTCTTTAAGGACGCGCTGGGCCGAGAGTGCGCCCAGGTCAAAGGCTTGACCAAATGTGGTACCCGGATCGGCAGGAACATTTCCTGGCTTAGGGGTGGCACCCAGTTGAATGCTATAGTCGCGCGTTAAAAAGTTACCGGTTGAGACTTCAAGGTAATAGGTTCCAAGCGGTAGCGCTTGGAAAAATGATTCATCTGCACCTGCCGAAAGCGTTCTAATGCGCTCGTTATCTTCGACGAAGCCATTGCCATTAAAATCGACCACCAATCGTAGAAATGGAGGGGTACCGGATTTAACTCCCCAATCAACCGTTCCAGCGATGTCGCTATTGGCAGCAAGGGTAAATTTGTAGTACGAGACTGGATCGGTTCCACCAATCACATCAGCAATATTGGTTAGGCTGGAAAGGGTTCCCAAATTGGTAGCGGTTGCCAGGGTGTTATCTGTAAGTGACATAGATTGGTTGTTGATTAGTCGTTGATTGGTCGTTAAGCAATAAGGATGGAAACATGGCAGCAATGCTAATTGGGGCACTGCTGTCTAGTGATTCGTGGCTACAATCCTCATCAGATCGCACAGGCTAACGGTAGCCATAGTCGTCATGCTCTTGCGGAAACGGTAGAGCACAAATGCAGACTATGCTATGCTAAGCGACGCAATTTTTCTCTCCTTGACCATTCGCGCCAAAAAATTGACCGATCGCGCCTTTTCCAGCCTGCGAACCCTCAGCCCCGATCGCGCAACCGGTCTAGCCCATCCAGAATAAAATCGAGTCCTAGCTCAAAGTCGTGTAGACCGTCATAACTGCCATCAATGATGTAAAGCGACAGTTGGTGCATGTAGGGATATTGGTCTGGCGGGATATACGAAATGAAGCTTTCGGCGGTCTCGGCATATTCTGTCGCTTCGACGGGAAAGTTGAGTTCCTGGAGAGTAAAACCGTAGATGTGGCTGTCCATCGCATTCCACGCATGATCCGCCATCTCCCATGAGAACCCTGCTTCCCGCAGGCACCCGATCGTGGTATCGATATAGCGCAGCATGGCTGTCCCGACGTTGATGCGTGACATGATCGCCATGGCAGCCCAGGAGTGTTTTAGCAGTACCTCATGGGCCGAGAGCGCCCGTCGCCGCATCGCAGTTTTCCAATCCAGATCAAAACGAGGCAACTCAATGTCGCTGACTACCAGATTCACAATGCCATCGATCATGTCGTCTTTGTGGGCAACGTGGTTGTAGAGCGACATGGCTTTCACGCCTAATTCTTGGGCAATCTTTCGCATCGAGAGCGCCTCCAGTCCTCCCTCATCCGCCAGGCGGAGCGCTGTCTGCAAAATCCGCTCCCGACTTAATGGGGGTGGGGACGGTGTGTTAGATATCTCTGTCTTAGCCATCTATTTTATTGCGCATTGCCCTGGTACGAATCGTTTTAGCCTCCGGTGATGCGGGGGGGTCGCATGATTCAACTTGACAAACTTACAGCGTAAGTTAAACTGGCGTTATGAGTGGACGTACACTGTAAGTCTAGCTCAGGAATGACACGTTCGCTTCGCATCCATTCTCCTGAACTCTTCAAAACCTATGGCAGCCACATCCTCGCATATCCCCACCCCAGAGACGAACCCCGGCAATGAAACGACGAATGAAAAAATGAAGGCGATCGCCCGTTCTGACTATGGTTCGGCAGAGGTGTTGAAACTGGAAGAAGTCGATAAGCCCATCCTGTCGGCTCAGAGCGTGTTGGTAAAGGTTCATGCCACGTCAGTTAATGCGGGAGACCGGCACCTGATGCGAGGCACTCCGGTTATAGTTCGCCTGATCTACGGCGGATTGCGTCATCCTAAAGTGAAAATTCTCGGCTTTGATGTCGCCGGACGCGTTGAAGCCGTTGGTCAAGAGGTCACCCAGTTTAAGCCTGGGGATGATGTCTTTGGCGATCTCTCGGCATGTGGCTTCGGAGCCTTTGCCGAGTATGTCTGTGCCGCAGAATCAGCCTTGGTGTTGAAGCCTGACACGATCT
>DATNOY010000035.1:0-3206 GCA_036703495.1 Coleofasciculaceae cyanobacterium | reverse complement strand
GGCGGAATTCGCAGCTGCCAAATGGCAGCCGATCATCTATCTCGATGTCGTCCTGCAGCAAGAGAAAGGTGGATACGGCATCGCCTTCAGCAAGGGAAAAGGTGAGGAAACCGCCTACACGAAAAAGATCGAAAACTCCCCACTCGTCGAGCCCGACAGCGGAATCGACGTGTACTTGATGCTGTGCGCCAAGGTCCAGCTGAAGCGCAACAAAGGCGGATGGCAGGTTCTGTCATCATTCCCGGAGAACCTCGAACCGGGGGTGTCGCCGATCTTCAACCACGGCAAGGATCCCTGGACGGGCAATGTCCGAAATGCGAACAACAGCAAGACCGAGAAGCTGCTGGTCCCGAAATGGGCACCGGAGAGCCAGGAAATCGACTAAGCACATTGTCGGGTAAACTATGTGAAAGGAAAAAGGGGTCAGGCGTCTATTGATTAACTTTCACTCCTCAGTTAAGACACCGTTAATATCAACCTTTTGGTAAATAAGGTATAGTTCCTGCAACATCAGTATCATCAATTAAGTGCAAACTGCTGATGCTACCAGCCTGACGAGCTTGACGATATTTTGCATAGGCTGGATCATTTGCAAATTCTTGTGCTGTTTCTACAGAAGGAAATTCGATCAACGCGATCACGGTTGTTTCCAACTCCTTGCCTTCGATCGTCGTAATATTGCCACTGCGGGAGAGGTATTTCCCGCCATGACTCTGGACAATATCGTGAACATGGGTCACATAGTCTGGAAGCCAAGTATCATTGGTAACTTTGATGTCTGCGATTAAATATACTGCCATTAGGATTTCCCTTTAGTGAGTGAATTGCAGGTGCATGCTGAAGGCTGCTCCAGGTGTCCCAAACACGGTCAAGCTTTAACCTTGCCATCTGCAAGCGCTTTTACATCGCTCACAGTGAGAGCATTCCCACCAATTCCCCAGTCACCACTCTCAACCTCTTCGATCACGACCCAGGTCACTGAGCGCATATTCTCGCCTTCGATCGCCACCATTGTATCCGTGAGCTTGCGAATCATTTCCTGCTTCTGCGCGGGCGTGAACACCCCTGCGATGAGCTTGACATTCAATAAAGGCATCGATTTTCTCCAGTTTATTTCAGGTAAAGGAAGCAAATAAAACGACCGTTCGTTCTTTTATGTTTTGATTATTACGACCGCTCGTGCTATTGTCAAGATATGAGTAACATTTCGTTATCCAGAACCAGTTCGGAAGAAAAGGAGCCTCGGCGATCGAAAGGGCAGGCTAGTCGCGAGACGATTCTGCTTGCTGCTACAAAGCTAGCCACCCTCAAGGGGCTGAATGGGTTGTCGCTGGCGGATCTGTCCGCTGAGGTGGGGATGAGTAAGAGTGGACTCTACGCTCACTTCAAAGACAAAGAAGACTTAGAGCTAGCGATGATCGAAACGGCAGCAGCCATTTTTGACCGTGAAGTGCTTCAACCTACGATGGACTCGCGTGGGGGAACTGAGCGGCTTAGGGTAGTAGCTGATTCTTATCTTTCCCATCTCGAACGCAGAGTTTTTCCAGGTGGGTGCTTCTTTGCTGCGGTGGCTGCGGAACTGAACACACGTCCTGGTCGAGCGCGCGATCTAGTTTTCCAAATAATAGATGGGTGGCTTGCATTATTGAGGCAATGCATTGTTGAGGCGCAGGAGCTTGGAGAAGTAGACTCCAAGACGGACGTGGATCAAGCAGTTTTTGAAATCGAGGCGATGCTTCTAGCTGCGAATTTTTTCTTTGTCATGACGAACGACCCGATTCATCTGTCACGAGCCCACAAAGGGCTGGAAAATGCATTATTGCAACTCTCGGTTAGCCCGGAATCGAAGCAACGATCTCCTCGCAGGACATTATGATGTTGCCCCAGCTACGCGTGCAAGGGCTCTTTGGAAAGCCAGCTTAGCGAGTTGCCGCCCCAATCGGCTGTTTCCATACCGCAGCCGCATAGAGCGATTCCTCAAAATCGGGGGAAACATCGTCTGTGATCCGTGCCTCATGCTGCACCCAGTCCTGAAAGAACAAGTCGTGACTGATGCGCGATACGATCGCCGGTATGTCGCGACGAATACTGTGGATGTCACCCACAGGTAAGCCAAAGCTAACTAAACCAGCCGGATTAAATACGTGAATGTCTTTCAGATAAGGCGCAGCGCCGGGTACTTTTTCCTGGTATTCGTGGGCGCTACCGAGGTAAGGGTGCATCCCCAAACCGTCGTTGCGCAGATCTTCGGGTGGCTCGTAGCGATCGCGCCAGAGAGCAATATGCTGGGCAAAGCCAGCTAGTTCGGGGCGCTTGGTGGGGTCAACGAAGTAACCCGTGCCAGCGATGGCAAAATCAAACTCGAACACATCATTAGTCACCTGGATGGCAATGCGATCGCCCTTGGCGGCGGCTTCCGCATCGCCCACTTTCTGTACTGATTTCCAAGGTGCAGATAAATGGATGTGAAAGTTTGGGAAAGCGATCGCTCGCTTAATCGAGTTCGGGGGTGGCGCGGTGCCGGCATGATGAAAGCGCCAAGCCTGGAACCAGCGAGCGGCATCGGGTAGTTGGGGATAATTGTCGTAAGCGCCAGGGTAGTCCCGTACCCGCAGTACTGACAAAGATGCGATCGCTGACCGCCGAACAAATAGGTGGACTGCCTTCGCTCCCGATTCCAGCGTCACTGCTGCCGCATCGAACGCTGAAGCCGCTGCACCCAGCACTGCTACAGTCTTACCGCGTAGTGCTTCAAAATCGATGGCATCAGCGGTATGGGCGTACAGCGTGCGAGGTAAGTCAGCCAGTACGGGAGGGATGTAAGGACCACCCGTGCCAGCCACGCCATTGGCGAAGATAATTTTGCGCGTCGTCTCCACTTGGGGCACCCCGTTGACCTCAAGATGTAGACGGAAGAAGCCTGCAACTGGCTCAATCCGCACCAACTTTGTCTGGTAACGAACCGGAATCCCGAGGAAATGCCGATACCAACTGAGGTACTCAGCCCAATCCACTCGCTCAATGCGATCGATCTCCGCGTAGGCTGCCGCACCATGCCGCGCTTCGTACCAGGCTTGAAAGGACAGTTCTGGGATGCCCAGTTCTGGCCCAGGCAGATGTTTCGGTGTGCGGAGCGTTCTCATCCGCGCTCGCGTTAGCCATACGCCTGCATGAGCCTCATCCTCTGCTGCATCGATCTCCGTCAC
>DATNOY010000034.1:0-6362 GCA_036703495.1 Coleofasciculaceae cyanobacterium | reverse complement strand
GAGCGGATCATCTCTATCTTTGCCTTCTAGATAAATGACCCAGCAGCGAGTCCCGACACTGCCGACGCCTACTACTATGCGAGCAATGTCTAAAATCCCATACCGCGAGACTAGAAAGCGGCGATCGGCGCTGAGTGAGGAGAAATACCCTTGGAGCAAGGGTTCAAAGGCTGGAATAATGGGTTGCCCTTCTGGAGTGGTTTCGACCCGCACAACGAGCGGCGGGGCTTCGATAATGTGGTGTTGTTGATCAACTAGCTCAGTCATTTTGTCCAACACCTGGAGATGGCTGCTGTGACGGGCTTTTGTCAGCAGCTGGGTTGCTTTCTTCTTGCTGGCGTCGGGTAACTTCTGCAGCAACTCAGTTTCAGCGATATTGACGTACCACAGCTCGAGATAGCCCATCTCGGCATACTCGTATAAGTGTTGCCGGTAGGACTGGACTATTGCCCGCACAGCAGTTTCGCAAATCGTGCGGTCTGCCCCCAAAAAACGCCCTGCTACCACTGCGCTGGCAACCAACCGTTTCAAATCCCATTCCCAGGCTCCTGGGTAGGTTTCGTCGAAATCATTGATGGCAAAGATTAAGTTGCGCTCGGCAGAAGCAAACACCCCAAAGTTGCTCAGGTGCATATCCCCACAGGCTTGTACGGCAATTCCTGTGGTGGCAGCGGCGGCAATATCCTGAATCATCACGGCTGCCGCACCCCGGAGAAACGCAAAAGGGGAGGTTAACATGCGGGCGTAGCGGAGCGGCACCAGTTCTGGAAGGCGAGTCTTGTTCTGAGCTTCTAGAATGGCGATCGGGTCTTTGCGGTTGGCAGGAGGTTCGTATAAGCCATGTTCAGATCGCTTTACTTTCTGGCGTAAGGCTTTTCCTGCGGCTAGACGCTCCGCTACCGATCTATACTCAGCCCGTTCCGGCTTTGAGGAAAGGTAAGTCAACTGATTTTCTGTTGATAAGTTGGATATTGAATATTATGGCTGTTGTGAGTTGCGTTGGCACTTTCGACCCAATTTTGTTTACACTCGGCATCAGAGGCTTGCATCAGAGGCTTGCATTAGAGGCTGAGCGCCTGCCCAGACAGAAAAGGGCGGTTTGGGTGGCGATGATTCCCTTGAAAGCGTCCTTTTAAGGGGAACTATCCAGATTAGTTGCTCTGTGACGGCGGCTGCCAAAGAGATGAGCATAACTGTAGGAAAATACGCAGCCCAACAGGAAGATTTGGCAGGTCAGGAAAATCCACAGTAGCAGAATCATGACGCTGCCAACCACGCCATAGGAGAGAAAATGACTGCCGATGGTAATGACACTATTGCTGACTAACTGTTGCAGCCCGACTAGCAAAGAGGCGGTGAGTAGCGCCCCTAGCCAGACATCTCGCCAGCCGACATAGACCGATGGCAAAATTTTGAATAAAATGCAGGCCGCCAGCGCCAGAATTAAAAACGATGAGCTAGTTTGCAGCCCTTTGCTGAGTTGCAGTTCGTCAACCTTGATGAAGGAAAAGGTTGCTTGAAAGGTGGTAACCAACTTCAGGATCGTTTTGACGGCAATGTTTAAAGTTAATGAAAATAGCAGCAGCAAGGCTGTTCCTAGCACTAACAGAAAAGAAAAAAGTTTGTTGATCACAAAGAAAAGCACCATTTGAGGAATGGATCCTGTGTCAGATGCTCGATTGGGTGACTGCCAAATTTTATTGACTGAACTTCTGAGAATGGCGAAGACTGAGCTGGCTGTCCATAAGAGCAAGATGAATCCAATGATTCCAGCTCCAACACTATTCTGGTTGAGGGAAATGATTGTTTCTTTAATCAGATCGTGGACTTCTGGAGGTAGATATCGCTTGACTGATTCTCTAAGGTATTGAGATGCTTCTGTATTCGGTCCACACAATGAGCCAAGAATACTGAGGATAACTAATAGTATGGGAAACAGAGAAAAAAGGGCGAAATACGAGAGGGAAGCGGCCATACCAGGACAATTATCCTGATCCCACTTCAATCCGGTTTGAATCAGGAGTTGAGCGGGTTTTGAGGGTAAGAGGCTGGAGCGAATATATCGAATCATAGGGGATGCGTTAGAGCGTCATGGGTTTGATCGGTTCGATATCTGGATCATGCCCACCCACCTGATTCGTGCGCAGCACCCAGACGGCTGCCCCATGCTGCAGAAACACTTGAACGATCGTATCGCTAGCTTTGCGGGGTAAGAGGGTGCGCCAACTGCCCAAGCCAACCCACAGGTTGCGGAATGGATGCTCTTCCAGGGTAGTCCCTAAGTTGAATTCATTGGTTTCCCAATCGGAGCGAGGAGAGCCTAAAGGCTGTAATTTTTTGTATAGCTTGGTTTTTACATCTAAAAGCTGCTGGTAACGCTGAGCTTGGGATGGGTTTTGAGCCAGCCAGGTTTGCAGCAGGGTTTGATTAGACTCGATCGCCTGGAACAAGGAGCGAATGCTGGCAAACAGGGCCTGGTTAGAATCTTGAGCGCAGTTGTTGGCAGGACCAACATAGGTGGCACCCGTTCCGTCCCCAATGCGATATCGGGCAGTCATAGACTCCAGCTGACTCAGCATCCGACTGAGGGGCGATTGGCGGGTTCCCTGGATGTCAAAGTTACCCGTAAACGGCTCAAATTTAATTAAAATGTCGCAGACTGGGCGATTCCCTAGCCAGCCAAATTGGCGATCGCCCATATACCGTGACCAGTGTAGGGTTCCAGAGGTTAAACCATCGATGTTGTGGCTGTACACCTGATAATACTGGATGTCAAACCGCCGTTCCTGACTCAGCGGATCCTGAATCACGGTGGCGAGTCCATAGGAAAAGTGGCCAAAGAAGATCGGAGTTGCGGCAGCCGGTTCTTTTTTGTTGCCGCCAATGCCACCATAGACATGCAGCAAGAGGGCCCGATCCCCTACTTGCCAATCCTCAATTGCCGCTTGAATCTGATCTGTCTGTTGGTGCCCTACGTTGGGATTGCCAACACACAGTACGGATGAAATTTTGCCCTTCTGCGCTACGGCATCAGCCCAGGCTTCCCGTCGGATGTAGCGGTAGGCGGCTTTGCTGCCAAACACCACGCGATCGGGCTGAAGGCGAAACAGCGATCGAGGAGCCAGGGATTGCACCACAAAGCAGCCAGCAGCGTCCTTAGCTCCGTAGATGTACCATCCGGCTTCATTCAGCGGCGAATGTTCCAAATGTTGCGTCGTGGAAGGATAGGAACCATAACTCTGAGCCAGAATTACCTGAGGCAGGCGCACCTCTTCAGCCCAGCCATCAAACTGGCGTGAGGTGGGGTTAAAATGCCTGACTTGGAAGCGATCTGTTCCGGGGATGGGGGCTGCAAACTGCACTAATCCGTAGTAGCGTCCGGTAATCTCGACGGGTTGATGGGCAATGCGGAGGATGGGGTGATCTCCTGCTTCAACCTGGATCGTGCCTTCCAACATGACGATTAAATCATCGGTAGGATGAGAGGCGGCTAACGATTCTAGCGGACCCACCTGTTGCCAGTGGTTCAGCCGATCGGGGTGAATGGTGCCACCATACTGGCTGGAATATTCCGCATCAACGCTAAAGTGAACATCATGCGTGACGGCCCGCACCAGGTTTTTTACCCTGGGATCTTCTAGCCAGCGCAGCATCACTCGCTGTCCGACCAGCGACTCATACCCTTGATCTGCATGATGCACTTCAAACCACACTCCCCGTACCTGACGACGTTCTGCAGGGTGGGGTAAAATCAAACGACCCATCCAAGGGGCGATCGGCTGATACCACTGTAAGTCAACCGTCTGGCTAAGAGGATAGTAGGTGTAGTTGTTGAAGTCTGCTTGCTTATACAGTTCGTAGTTGCTGATTGACCGAGAACGGCGGGGTGCATCCACCCAAAACTGACCTTGCAGGATGGAAAGAATCAGAGCGATCGTATGTTGCAGATGGCTTTCACCGCTGGGTAAAAACGCGTTGGGATCCATGATGCCACCCGGAACCTGATGCCCCATGGGCCCCAAGGAAATTTCGCTAATTTTGCCTTTCCGCATTGCCCGATTCCAGTAAGACAGAGGTAACCACTTTCGTCGTCCTGGAAATAGGAGCGGACCCAGCTTCGCCACCCCATCCTGATCGCCCACCAGATGGTAAAGATGTCCAAGTTTCAAAAATTGATTGTTGGCACTCATCACGCCGCCGAGGGAAATCACCTCAATATCAGCCCCTAATGCCCGCTTGAGGTAGGGTGCCGTTGCAGCTGCCATTTGCCCCCCCCCACTGTAGCCAATCAGGGTAATCGGAGTGCCACCCCCCGGTTGGTAGCCGTGTTGCATCAAGCCGTTATAGATGACCTGGGCAATGCCCTGGTTATAGATCGAGCCGTATCGTTGATCAGCCGATACGGCAACAACCCAGGCATTCCGCAGATTTACCATAAAGCCCAAGAGGGCCGTGGGATTGTCCCATCGCATTTTGTCTGCGAGTCGCCAAACCCAGGACAGTGGGCGATCGGCAACAAGGGGCTGATTCAGCACAGAATACATCATTAATCCCTGCACGAATTCAATATCCGCGGGCAAGACGGTTTGCAGGGCCTGGATAAACTCAACTACATCTGGCGTGTATGCTTCGCCAGATTGACCCACTCCATCTAGATAAACGACATAGCGAGAAATTGATGGATCACCTTGATCTGCCTCAACTGGGCCTATGACGCTATGCGTATCCACTTCCTCTCCGTACCAGCCTGCCCACCAGCCTAAGGTTTCCAGGGGTGCCAGCAGTCCGGCAAAGATGACGGCAACCCCGCCAATCCAGGTGAGATCGAAGATCCAGCGCCCTAATCGCGGCAAGCTTTGATGCCAGCCAAATAAACTATCTCGAATGGGACGCAGCAAGAGAGCAACGACGACAAATAACAGCAGCATTCCCAGCAAAATCAGCCCCAAGCGAATTACCTGGGGAAAATTTTGCCACCAATGCTCTAAGCGCACGCCGACTGTCTCCGTGTCCGGTGCGGGGATCTGGAGAACCGCACTGGCTGATGGCTCCAGCATAGGGCTGGCTTTGGGTAGTCGGGGCGATGAGCGAGCGGTCAACGCTGGGGCAGAATTGTCTCTAGAAGATGATTCGATTGAGCGATCGGATGCTGTCGGGACAATGCGCGTCTCTAATCTAGACTGCAGCAGTTCTGCCAATTCTGACCGTTTGCTGACCAGATCAACGCCTGCAACCCCCTGGGTGAGCCGTTGTCCTAACTGAGCGATGGGTTGCCCGATCGTGCGCTGTAGCAGGTGTAGCGTAAACCAACCAAACGCGACATGGGCAAAGGCATTAGTTGCCCCCAGCTGGGCGATCGCGCTGACGCCTGCAACCATGGACAGCAAATGCCAGACGGATAATCCATTGAGAATGGGCACTCCAGCATAGGGCAAAGCACCCAGAAAGCTGAATAGTAATGGCGCATAGCTCAACCCCAAACTGGTGACCAGCTCGTGCCACGAAATTTTGACAAATCCGGGCCACCAGCCGGTCAACCAGGTGCTTAACACTAGAAACAGAAATCCAAAGACAAAGAGAATTGCATTGAGCAACAGGCTGAAAATGAACCGGACTGGCTTGACCCGATTGGTGAACAAAATAATGCTCTGCCCAATGGATAAGGAAAGTCCGGCGATGAGAACCACCAGCAGGGCGATCGTTTGTCCTGCTGGGAGGCGGATGATGGCTTGGAACGCGTCTTGACTTAAGGAGAATGATCCGCCGATTAAATCACCAAATTGGTTGAGCCACTCAGCCATCGCCCGTCCTCCCGATGCAATTGAGTCCTTGATTTACTCTTCAAAATCACGGCTGGTGAACTGACCGACTGTTGATCACTCGTCCAGGACTGACAAACGAGATCCCCTGATTGCCGCTTGTATTAATCATGACTGCCTCAATCACAGGCGCAGAAACCTCTGTTGCAGCTACCCACTCGACTATAAAAGCCGCTCCCGATCCACCACTCGTATCTTCTTGGTTCACCACAAAGCTTGCCGCAGCTAACGGTTGCAGTTCTCCAGGTTGCTCTAGATATTTGCGAACCCGTTTACCACTGCTATTGTAATAATCGATCGCAGTGACAATTATACGATGAGTCAGATCCGTATTGCGAATACTGAGCGTAGCTGTTAAGTTGAGGATTCGGCTCTGCTCCCATGTATAAATATGCGAGTAAATCGGAACATAGAGCGTTTGACCCGCAATCATCTTTGTCCTGTCCAGAGTAACCGCTTTGAGGACAGGATTCGGATCGGGGGGTGTTTGGGGTGGTGTACAAGCTGTTAGCACTAGAGCCAGCAGCACAACCGAGCAGCATA
>DATNOY010000033.1:0-3156 GCA_036703495.1 Coleofasciculaceae cyanobacterium | reverse complement strand
CTGTCTTGGCTTGGTACAGCGCTGTCTCTGCCATCTGGCAAAGATTCCGTAGATCAATACTCGCTTCGGGTAACTTTGCCAGCCCTGCACTCAAAGTTATTTGAAAAGACCTATTTTTTTGAAGGGAGCAGAATTTTTCCTGATGCACAGCTTGCAAAATCTGATGCACTTGTTGCATGGCTTGCCGTTCCTCCACTCCCTGCATTCCAATGCAGAATTTCTCATCACTCCAACGAGCAATAATTGTTCCTCTGGGAAACATCTGCCACAGAATCTGGGCAATCCGCCTTATGACTTGATTTTTGGTATCGTGACTATATTGCTCGGTAATGAAGTGGAAATTATCCAGTTCAAGAATGGCCAGATAGAAAGGTTGATGATAACATCGCGCCAGATTGAGACATCGATTTATCTGTTTTGTCGCCTGTTGTTGGTTGGTCAGTCCCGTCAGCGGGTCAGTTTCGGGTAGATTGCGTAAGACTTGGTTGCGTTCCAGTCGGTTGAAAATGCGAGCCACAAGGTCCGACTCAGTGAAAGGTTTAAGAATATAATCATCGGCACCTGCACTGTAGATCTGATCCACCGCTTCAGTATCTTGAGAGGTAGAGAGAACCAAAATAGGGAGTTCACTCCAGTTACTATCGTTACGGACAACTTGGCACAGTTCCATGCCGCTAACCGTAGTCATTAGGGTCCCTAAGAGCAAGAGATCTGGAGTCATCTCCTCTAAAGTTTCCCAAAACTGCAGCGGGTCTTGCAAAGGGATGAGCCAAATCCCCCATTGGGGCAAAACCTGCTTTAAATGGTCGAGCATTGCTGGATCATCATCGACTGCCAGTACCGTAATGGTGCTGGGATGATAGCGCCTTAAGGTATTCTGAACCCCTTCGAGAACTTGAACTGGCGCTGTAGATTTCGAGATGAACTGATGTTTACTACAACGGGCAGCTGCTAGACGCTCCTCCAACCGACCGTCAGCGGTCAAGATCCAGACTGGAAGATTTGGGAAGCACTCCCCTAACTCTTCTAGAAATATCAACCCTTGATCAAAAGTATCGACAGACGCTAAGTCCAGCAGCACGGCATCCGGTTTATGTTCAGCCAGCTTATCCTTTGCTTCTGCGATCGTCGATACTGCTTCAATCTGGATCTGAGCTTGGGCGGCAGCTTGCTGAAATTGCTGAATCAGCCTTGTATCGCTATCTACTATTAACAGCAAAGGGGATAAGCCTTGTGGAAAAAACAGACCTTCGGGATCAGGAGTGCTGAACAATCCATCTCCAATGGGCGTTGGTGATTGCTGAAGTTCTTGACGGAGCCTGTCCACCATGGTTTGCAACCGGATGGAGAGTTCTGTGCCGTTAGGTTGCTGTAACTCTTGTTCAATATCCCGTCCCAACTGCGAGCCTACCGGAAAGCCAAACATTCCTAAAGAACCTGCCAGCTTATGGGCGATCTGTTCTGCTTCCCAGCGAAGGTGCTCTGGCAAATTGCCCATCTGGAGGGCTGCTACCGCCTGATCTAAGACAGTAATCCGCTCTAGGGTGGGTTTTTTCAGATGCTCCCAAGCGGCAGCGGCAGCGGCACGCGCCTGATCGGCAAGAGAGGGCTGAGGATTTACTGGAGATTTAAGCCGATATCCCATCCCATAAATGGTTTCAATCAAATCTTCTGCTCCCACAGACTTAAGTTTGTGGCGTAAGCGTTTGATGTGGGTCCTCACTGTTTCTTCACTAGGGGAATCTTTGAATCCCCACAGATGTTCCAGGATGCTGCTGCTATTAAAGATGCGCTGAGGGCTGCGAAGAAAGAGTTCTAATAAGCGATATTCTTTGGGGGATAAAGCTAGGGGCTGTTCTTGATAGGTGACGCTGCAGGTGTTTGGATCAAGGCGTAAGTTACCCCATTGCAAAACCAGGGTACCAAAAGTCGTTTGACGACGCAGCAGTGCTCGAATTCGGGCACAAAGCTCCTCAATGCTACAGGGTTTCACCACATAGTCATCGGCACCGGCATCTAACCCCACTACCTTGTCAGAACTTTCGCCCTTTGCGGTCAACAGCAAGATGGGACTTGTACAATTGTTTTGACGCAACTGCTGGCACAGACGAATACCATTGAGTTTGGGTAAATTGATATCTAGCACAATTAAGTCATAGGCTGCTGCCTGGGCATAGTTCCACCCGGCTTCGCCATCTGCTGCTACATCTACAACGTAGCGTTGGGCGGTTAAATTAGTGATGAGGGTTTGGGTCAGCAGCTCATCATCGTCTACTATCAAAATCCTCATGTTAACCAAGTTAAGCGTGCCTGTATCTTCAATAATGCCCTTTTTCTTACACAGCAGTGCTATGGATTCAGGGCTGTTGCTTAAAGGTTGCTTAAAGATTGTAGTCGTGTCAACTCGGTATAGAGGGTGATAAATATAACAGTATGCTCTCCCATTCTGGTCATCATGCTTTCTCTAGGGCTGCGCCGTACGCTTGACTATGCCGATCAGGGGTATGCGGCAGAGTCCTACGCAGGGGCAATATTTCCCGTCCCCGCATGCTGATCGAGACGAACCTTAAGAGGTAAGGGGTGGGTCACGTCAGCGCTTTGCTAAGGGGCACTTAAAATTTGCATCGAGCACCCACCTTTTAGGACTGCTTTCTCAACACTTTAAGCACAAATCTTTAAAGTTGCACAATTATGTCACATTTGTATTGCAAAATCATACCAGTCTCCTGATGGGAAGAACACTTCAAAGGGGGAAGCGTGGCTAGAGTTAACTCAACAACTAAATCTAGGGTAGTACGGTTTAATTAATGTTCTGCTGCATCTTACTCGTTTGGCGTGGCAGAATCTGGAGTTATGATCGCTAGATTAGTACAGTCAACAGGAAATGTCTGAGTAGAGGCTCTTTAATACCATGCTGGGTATGAAGCGTCCTTTAGTGAGTGTGAAACGTCCTTTTCTATGCTGTTGAGCCCTGATGAAGATAGATGATCGTCCTGTTGTTCTATTAATAGATGATTCGACAGAAGACAGAGTCACATATCGCCGTTTTTTAGAGCGCGATCCACAATTTGCTTATGAAATTTTAGAGGCGAGTTCGGCAGAAGCTGCACTAGAGATGTGCCAGCAGAGGGTTCCCGATGTCCTGTTGCTGGACTA
>DATNOY010000032.1:0-6740 GCA_036703495.1 Coleofasciculaceae cyanobacterium | reverse complement strand
GTGATCCCCAACAGCTTCTGCGCCTGCTGGTTGCACCAAATAAAGCGATTTTCATCATCCACCTGCACATAGCCCACCGGAGATATTTGGAGGATTTGCCGCTGGACTTCGAGCTGTTGCTCTAGCTGCTGCTGAAACTTTTGCTGACGGCTGATGGCTAAGGCGAGCTGCGAGGCTGAAGAAAAGGGGGAATCTTTAATATCAGGTTGCAGTTTTTGGGCCAAAGCCTCCAGCTTGGCATCGGAACGCAATCGTTGCCACCAAAGCAACACTAATCCTATGGATAATCCGAAAAGGAATTCGAGGGCGGCCACGGCAGGAGAGATGCTAAGAGGATGGCTTGCCTCTGCACCCATTCAGCTAGGCACAGCCGGCATAGAAGTATGCTAAGCGTTTAGCTGCCTATATTGCATATTAGTGGTCTATGACGATCCCAAAGAGGCTGTGAGCAGGGGGTCTCTCATGACTCATTTAGAACTGCTACGTCTAGATGACTAAACCGAATATAAGTCTAGATGACTAAACCGAATATAAATAGACTAAACAGTTAGCTACTAATACCCTACCCTATAGCAACGCAATCCCGCGTTATTTGCTTAACTTTGTCAAGGCAAGTCAGCAAAATCTAAAGATTCCAGAACGGCTCTAGTCGCTTACCCAAAACGATAGCCAAACCCTCTGACGGTCAATAAATACTCAGGGTGGCTGGGGTCAAGCTCCAGTTTTTCTCGCAACCAGCGAATATGGACATCTACAGTTTTGCTGTCTCCCATAAAATCGGGGCCCCAAATGCGCTCAATCAGCTGCTCCCGAGACCAAACCCGCCGAGGATGCGACATGAAGAGTTCCAAAATTCGGAATTCTTTCGGCGAAAGATTGATCTCCTCGCTGCGCACCATCACCCGGCATTCTTGTGGGTATAGCACAATGTCCTGAAAGCGTAGTGTGGATTCCTGCGTTTGCAGCTGAGTGTGGCGATGCCGACGGAGCAATGCCCGACAGCGGGCGACCAATTCGCGCATGCCAAACGGTTTAGTGAGGTAGTCATCGGCTCCTACTTCTAACCCGACGACGCGATCGGTTTCACTGCCTTTGGCACTCAACATTAAAATGGGCACACTGTTGCCTTCATGCCGGACGAGGCGACATAAATCCAGCCCATTCACATAAGGCAGCATCAAATCCAGAATGATCAAATCAAACAAACTGGCATTCGCGTATCCTGATTCCACCGACTTACAAACCGAGTTCAACCCTTTGCGTCCGTCTTCGGCCGTAACTACTTCGTAGCCTTCTTCTGCCAACGCCAAGGCGATCGTTTCGCGAATCAATTCTTCATCTTCAACGACTAGAACGCGCCCTAACTTAATCTCTCTCTGGAATCTCGTTGCTTCTGGCGTCAGTGTTAGTGCCATGTTGGTACTCGTATAGCAGTCGCTCTCAAGGACATCCTATCAGAAGAGGATTAACTTATCTGATGAAGGGAATCAGAAGATTTTATTTTTTTATGTTTAGTGAGATACAAAATAAAATAAAGTTTGTTCGAAAAGATACAAAAGAATTGCCTGAGTCAGGGGCGGGCTGCATCTCAGACCTGTCCCCCGTTTTTTATTATCCCTGCCCACAGCAGCGATCGATCCCCAGACTATCTAGCAATAAATCGCTGACGGCATTGGCAACCGCAAACTCGCTGTAAAAGCTCTTGGAAAAGTCAAAGCCTTGCATTTCAGTCACAAGAGCAATCACCAGTGAGCCCAAATCATTTTCGCCTTCCATGCGCTGTCGCACAAACACCTGAGCAGCCCGTTCTGCGATCGTTTGATTCACGGCTTCTGGCAGGAATTCTTCATTCAGCCAGCGATGCAGCGCCGCTTTTAGCCATTCGCCTTCTTGCTGAGGGTCGTGAGCAGGCGGTAGGGTAATTGCCTGGATAGGTTCAGCCATGAAACCAATCTCCAAATTAGAAGGTTTAAGCGATCGCCAGATCTCGGGCGATCGGGTTCAGCATATTCCGACGATGGGGCAGAGTAATCCTACATCACTATTATTGTCAAAACTATTGTCAGATATTTTGCCACCATAGTGCTACGCACCCCGCCGCATCTGCCTGTCCCATCTGGATGAGGACTGCTATACCCAATTGCGGTTTGCCAATGTTCCCCGTCCGGTCTGGGGCATTGATAGACTATATCAGGACAAGCTTTGAGTATCAGGACAAGCTTTGAGTTTCTGTCCCCTGCTTCAAGTCTCAAACTTTGGGTGCTACGTGACTCAGTACGACATTCCCACCATCCTCAACGGCTATGCTCAGGGATACTTCCTGATGGCGGATGATGATGGCAAAAATTTGGGCTGGTACTCTAGCCGCGAGCGAACTCTCATCCCGCTAGACGATCGCTTCCGTTATCCCACCTCCCTGCGGCGAGTGCTCAACCAAAACCGCTTCACGGTGGCGATCAATCAAGATTTTGGAGCCGTGGTAGAAGGGTGCGCTAACCGCGATGTCACTTGGATTTCGGAAGACTTGAAAGATCTTTACTGGCAGCTCTATTTTTCAGGATATGCCTATAGTTTTGAGACCTGGCAGGGCGATGAGCTGGCAGGGGGCATCTTGGGAATTGCCATCGGCGGGGCATTTATTGGCGAATCCATGTTTTTTAATATCCCCGAAGGCTCTAAGGTAGCCATGGTGAAACTCGTAGAACATCTGCGATCGCGCCATTTTCTGCTGTTTGATGCTCAAATGATGAACCCACATTTGGCTCGGTTTGGAGCCTATATTGTGGGTAAACGCGAGTATGAAAAACTGCTGAAACAAGCGCTACAGCTGCCCTGTAGTTTTACCTGACGCCATGTGTCCCTAGCGCATGGACACGCGCCGCACGGCCATCAGGCTGCCTATGAGTCCTACCAAAATCCCTAAACCCAGCAAAGCTAGGGGCAACAGAATCACTTCTTGAGTAGACAGCCGCATCCCTTCTGTGAGGAACTGGATGAATTCTGGCTGTTGCAGCAGCAGCGGTTTGATAAAAGCCTGAAGTCCTATGATCAAACTCCAAGCGACAGCCGCCCCAACCATTCCTAGCACCAGCCCCTGCAAAATAAACGGTAAATAGATCCAGGTGGTGGTTGCGCCGACGAGCTGCATTACCTCAATTTCGCGACGGCGGGCCATCACAATCAACCGGATGGTGGTAGTGACAACAGCGATCGCCGTCAGACTCAGCACCGTTGTCATGCCCAAGCTCACCCAGTTTAAGCCCCGATTCAGCTGGGCAACCCGCTGGACTGCTTCATCCACATATTGCACTTTATCGACGCCCTGGATCGCCTTCAGCTTGTCTGCCAAAGCCGGCACAACCGCCGAGTTCTCGGCTTTTACCTTCAGTTCATCTACCAGGGGATTGCCATCTAGCTGTTCTGTCACCCCTTGAATATCGGATAACCCCATCTCCTGCATCAGGTTTGCCCAGGCTGCTTCCTTGGAAACGGTGCTGATGCTGGCAACTCCCGGCATACCAGTGACGATCGCCTGTAAATCTTTGGCCTGTACGCCAGTATCTAGATAAACCGATATCTCTAACTGACTGCCAAACTGATTCAGCAGTCCTCCTAGCTGCCAGGATGCCTGCAGGCTCATCCCAAATAAAAACAGCAAGACGGTTACGGTGCTGACGGCTGCCCAGTTCATCCAGCCGCCCCGCCTCAGCCCTAGCAGCGTTTCTCGCAGCAAATAGTCGGATTTAGACAACAGTCTCAGCATCCCTACGCTCACGGCATCACCTCAGCGATCGCAATTCAACTTGCCTATGATAGGTCGTGAGGTGAATTTTGCTCGCGATCGATGGGATTTTGTTGAACTAGCGCAACTGCCCCTACTCTGCCGATTCTCCCTCTAGGCGGAGCTTGGCTGCTTTCTCAAACCAAGCCACCACCTGCGATACCGTCAAATCTTCGATTGCGCCCTCTGCCTCCAGCGCTATTTGCTTCAGGGGATTCAGCGACGAGATCACCAGCTTGGCGAAGAACTGTTTAAACCCTTCATCAAACCCCGGCTGAGATTGAAAAGTAGGATCTGCGGCCACCCAACTGGTAATTTGCTGACTGCTCAAATCTGCAATCGCCACGCCATATTTCTCAGCAATCAGCTTCAGCGATCGCAATGAATACAGCGCCACCCGTGCCGAAAATTTGTCGCGAGCGGTGAGTAAGGCTTTATCTACCTCAGCCACCTCATCAAAGGTTAAAAATTCTGGCAGTGCCGGTTGGTCAAACATAGTTCCGTATTGGGCTGAATATTCGGCTTGGATAGATCACCTGTCCAGCTTGCCCCCATCTTAAGGCGTCTCGGCCGCGACAAATTGTTTTATTTTTCCTGAATTAAATATCCACACTGGTGCTCACCGCCATCCACCATCCAGTGCGTCCGCTCTACCCTACAGCCTTCTAACGCCAGCTCAAACATTTCTAGCTCATGCCCGCAGATGCTGGGAAATGATTCAGCAATTTGCGAAATGGCGCAATTGTATTCCGAAATAATGTAGCGATCGCCGGCCGAATCTGAGTCAAGCCGATGCCACTCCGCCATATAGCCTTCGGCTTTACGAATGGCTACCAGATTCGCCACGCGCTCTTGTAAAGACCCTTGACCGACGCGATCGCGATACTCTAAAGCCTTGTGCTCCCACTGCTTGCGCAAAATATCGCTGAACTGCTTTTGATCGACGGTAGCGGCCAGGGTGGTGAGCAGAGAAACCGCAAATTCATCATAGCGATCGGGAAACTGATTCCGTCCTGTCTGGCTCAGCTTGTACACATAGTTAGGACGACCCATGCCGGTCTGGGTCGCTTCGTGCTGGATCAGCCCTTCTTCTTCTAGATCCTTCAAGTGCCGCCGGATGGCTTGCGGACTAATTTCCAGGAAGTCTGCCAGCGCTTGAGCGGTCGCCTGTCCCTGCCGCATCAGGTGGTTGAGAATGTCTTGTTTGGTGGACGGTTGTTGCGTGGCTGTCATTGCTGTCATTAGCTTCCAATCATTTGTTGCGATCGGCTCAGAGCGTCCAGGCAAAATAGTAAACTGAAAAAGTCGATTTTCGACTTTGACAACTGTTTTGTTGCTAAAGTGCTTTACAATGGACTTAAGCAACAGCCAAGTTGTTTTAATTATAAAGCTATTGGTCGCCCTGTCGCCTTATTGAGATGAACACAACTCCGAGTACCACCCAAGCATCAGATAAAAATTTAGAATTAATGCGCAGCTTTTCTGAAAGCTATGCAAAGCGGACAGGCACATACTTCTGTGTTGATCCCAGCGTTACAGCGGTTGTGATTGAAGGCTTGGCTAAGCACAAAGATGATCTGGGTGCTCCGCTTTGTCCTTGCCGTCACTATGAAGACAAAGCGGCGGAAGCGGCTGCCGCTTATTGGAATTGTCCTTGTGTGCCCATGCGAGAGCGGAAAGAATGCCATTGCATGCTGTTTCTGACGGCTGACAATGACTTTGCTGGCGATAAGCAAGAAATTAGCTTTGATGAAATTCGGGCTACCACTAATAACTGTTAATTCAGTTTTAGTAATTCAGTTCTAGCTCCCTAAGACAGACCTTTCGGAAACCCCCAATCCATCAAGACATACCGGATTGGGTTTTGGGTCTCCGCGTTTTTGCCCCATATCCTTTGTTAGCGATCGCGAGAACATAGCCATCATGACGACAACGGTTACATCTTTAGTCAACCAGCCTTACAAGTACGGCTTCGTCACCGATATTGAGTCCGATGTTATTCCTCGGGGCTTGAGCGAAGACGTGGTCCGTCTGATCTCTTCCAAAAAGAACGAGCCAGAGTTTATGTTGGAGTTTCGCCTCAAGGCCTACCGCCAATGGCTGAAGATGACGGAACCCAATTGGGCAGAAGTGGGCTATCCCGCGATCGACTACCAAAACATCATTTACTATTCGGCTCCCAAACAAAAAGAAAAGCTGAACAGCCTGGAAGAAGTAGATCCAACCTTGTTGGAAACCTTCGAGAAGCTGGGGATTTCCCTATCTGAGCAAAAGCGTTTGTCTAATGTGGCGGTAGATGCCATCTTTGACAGCGTTTCTGTGGCTACCACCTTTCGGGAGAAGCTGGCCAAAGATGGCGTCATCTTCTGCTCCATTTCTGAAGCCATGCGTGAGTATCCAGACTTGGTGCAAAAGTATTTGGGCAGCGTGGTGCCTGTAGGAGATAACTATTTTGCTGCGCTGAATTCAGCCGTCTTTAGCGATGGCTCTTTTGTCTACATCCCCAAAGGCACAAAGTGCCCGATGGAGCTATCCACCTACTTCCGGATTAACAACGGCGATTCGGGACAGTTTGAGCGGACGCTGATCATCGCCGAAGAAGGCAGCTCTGTCAGCTACCTAGAAGGCTGCACTGCCCCCATGTTTGATACCAACCAGCTGCATGCTGCCGTGGTGGAACTGGTGGCGCTGGATCATGCTGAAATCAAATACTCGACCGTGCAAAACTGGTACGCCGGAGACAAAGATGGCAAGGGCGGCATCTATAACTTTGTCACCAAGCGCGGCTTGTGTCAGGGGGTGAATTCCAAGATCTCCTGGACGCAGGTAGAAACCGGCTCGGCCATTACCTGGAAATATCCCAGCTGTGTCTTGGTGGGCGATCACTCGGTGGGCGAGTTTTACTCCGTGGCATTGACCAACAACTGCCAGCAAGCCGATACGGGCACCAAGATGATCC
>DATNOY010000031.1:0-3708 GCA_036703495.1 Coleofasciculaceae cyanobacterium | reverse complement strand
AAAACCCTGTGCCGACCGCAGTGCGGCACAGGGTTTTAAATCTGGTTTTTAGTGACGTCGAGGTATTTAATTTTTAATTCCCGTTACACTGCACTGGCAACAGGCGCGGGTTCGTAAAGATACTCAAACCAGTTACCGTCTGGATCCCGCCCGTAAAAAGAAGCTGTGCCGTCCCGATGCTCATGAATCTGGGTCAGATGCACGCCTTCAGACTGGAGCTTGGCATAAGCGGTTTCTACTTCAGAGCGATCGTCAAAAATGAACCCAAAGTGCGGGCCAGACTGCGCATACTGCGGACTTAGCAAAGCCAGTCCATCTTCGCCAGCTTTGAGATAGGCCCAGTCCGGATCCTTCCAAACCAACTCCATGCCCAGATTTTGGTAGAACTGAGCAGCTTGCTCAAGGTCTTTTACACAAATTGCCACATGTCCAATCCGCTTGAGTTTCATATCTGCTAATTCCCTCAACAACCTGAAATCACCTGTCTGGGTTTACCTTCATTCTAGCGATCGATCGCAGTCTGCAGGATCGATTCACGGTAAGCTAAACAGAAGAGAATGTTGTGCGTCAGGTCAACAATTTGCTGAGTCTACTTCCCCCTAGAGCACCCATGGCTAGATTAAAAGGCTTCCAGTTTTTCATTGCGGCGATCGCGGCTTGCGGTCTGTGGCTGGGTAGCTGCTGGGTTGCGCCAGCGGCTTTAGCATTGACTCAGATCCGGCTGTTTGATCTGGATTATCACGAGTGTTCAGCAGAATTAGGAGCAGGAGCCATCACCTCTGGTGGAACGGCAATGGCAGCCAACTGCTTTATTGTGACGGGCAAAGCCGAAAACAAATCAGGTAAGCCGGTACTCAATGCCGATATTTTTGGGCGGATTTACGATGCCAACGGCAACTCAATTATGCAAAACCGCACTCGCTTGGGTGGGATTGAGGAAGTGCCGCCTGGTACCAGCGAGTTTGAGCTGAGAATCAGCGTGCCAGCCAACCAACCGACCCCGCTGCAGTTGGAGCAATTTAAAGCAGCTGGCTTTACCGGTAAAGTGCGCCGCTAAGGCACAGCGCGATCGCCAGCCAAATCAACACATTTCGCCGCGTCAGTTGGGTGGCCTGCCGAATTACCTCGGCGGTAATCGGACGGGTAGGTTCCCCCAACAGCGGTTTCGGCTTCGTCACACCCTTGTAGGAATTCACACCGCCCATTTGCACCCCCAAAACGGCTGCATAGGCACATTCACTCCAACCCGCGTTGGGGCTAGGATCTTGGGGCGCATCCCGCTGGCATAGGCTCCAGACGTGGTCAGGGTGTCCTGAAAAGACAGCCAGGGTCAGCACGGTCAGACGGCAGGGCAACCAGGTTAACCGATCTTCCAATTGCGCACTAAACCAGCCGATCTGAGTGTAGGGGGCTTCCCGGTAGCCCACCATCGAATCGAGGGTGCTGGCTGCTTTGTAAGCCAGGGCAAGCGGTACACTGCCCAGGGGCAGCAATGCGCCGACGATCGCATAAAACCAAGGAGCCATGACGCCATCGGTCGCGTTTTCGGTGACAGTTTCTAGCACCGCCCGCAAAATTTCGGGTTCTGATAGATTGTCGGTATCTCGTCCCACATACAGGCTCAGCTGGCTGCGGGCAGTGACCACATCACCGTGGGCAAGCGGCTGCAGCACGGTGTCGGCAGCGGCTCTAAGGCTGCGGCCGGCAAAGCAGCTAGCCAACAAGATGGCTTCAACGGTTAACCCGCACAAGGGATGAATTACTGTTGCTGCCCACACCAGCAGCCAGCCTGCTAACCCACTGCCCAGGATCAGGGCGATCGCCAAAACCACGCCTGCTATCCGTAGGGCATTAGGGTGCTGCAATCGCTTGAAGCAAAACTGGGTGTAGCGCTGGATCAGCCAGCCCATCACCTGCACCGGATGCAGCCAGCCCCAGGGATCACCAATCCAATAGTCCAGAAAAGCGGCGATCGCCAGCACCAAAGTCTTAGCATTCAGCCCAAACTTGACATTCAGCCCAAACAATGTCCAATCTTGCACTTCAATCACATAGTTTCAAGGTGATCTTTTTTAAGGCCATCCGGAAGAAATTTATAAATTGATTATGTAGTTTAGACTACTAATTTTCTATCACAGTTTTAGCGGCTCTCTGGGGAGCGATCGCTGAAGTAGTCAATGTACAAAGCTTGATTTTATAACAGCTTGATTTCATAACAGCAAAAGCCCAGCAAAAGTGTACTGCCGATGGCAATTTCGAGCGATCGCAGGTACCCAATTCTCAGCTACCTCACAGCCTTAATTTTGTAAATACTTTTTGTAGATACTAATGCTTTAAGCGGCTATTTCCGGGGCAAATTCCAGATTTATTCGGGGTTGCTTGACTCATTTCAATCAAGGGCATAAAGAAAACCTTTCAGTAAGCTTGTCCTTTCCAAAAAGTTGTCTACTCTGTTAGAGAAGTGTGGGTCTAGGACGGTGTAAGCCCCAAACGATCACCCAGATTCCACAGCGTTGTCCAGAGTAAGCGGAGAATCAGCAGAGTCCTATGGCACAAAGTTTTGGTCTGATTGGTCTAGCGGTCATGGGCGAGAACCTGGCGCTAAATGTCGAGCGCAACGGGTTTCCCATTTCTGTATACAATCGCACGTCTGCGAAGACTGACGAGTTTATGGCAAGTCGGGCGCAGGGTAAGAAGGTCCACGCTGCCTATACCCTGCCAGAGTTGGTGGAATCATTGGAGCGCCCTCGCAAAATCTTGATCATGGTGAAGGCAGGGGTGCCGGTCGATGCAGTGATCCAGGAGTTGAAGCCCCTCTTGGAAGAGGGCGACATGATCATTGATGGAGGCAACTCCCTATTTACCGATACAGAACGTCGGGTTAAAGAAATTGAATCGACCGGGCTACGGTTTATTGGCATGGGCGTCAGCGGCGGTGAGGAAGGAGCGCTGAATGGCCCTAGCTTGATGCCAGGCGGTACCAAAGAAGCCTATGATGCGATCGAGCCGATTGTTACCAAAATTGCTGCCCAGGTGGATGACGGTCCTTGTGTCACCTACATTGGTCCGGGTGGAGCCGGGCACTATGTCAAGATGGTACACAACGGCATTGAGTATGGCGATATGCAGCTGATTGCAGAAGCCTATGACTTGCTGAAAAATGCGGCAGGTCTGGATCACAATCAGCTGCATGAAGTGTTTGCAGAATGGAATACGACCGACGAACTCGACTCGTTCCTGATCGAGATTACTGCCAATATCTTCACTAAGATAGATGATACAACCGGCTTGCCTCTGGTGGATTTGATTGTGGATGCCGCCGGACAAAAGGGCACCGGACGCTGGACGGTGGAAACGGCCCTTGATCTAGGGGTGAGCATTCCCACTATCATTGCGGCTGTGAATGCCCGCATCATTTCTTCGATTAAGGAAGAGCGGGTGGCGGCCTCCAAGGAGTTAACGGGGCCGCAGGGCAAATATGACGGCGATACGCAAGCCTTCATTGGCAAAGTGCGCGATGCTCTGTATTGCTCCAAGATTTGCTCCTATGCTCAGGGCATGGCGCTGCTGGCGCGGGCTTCTAAGGAGTACAACTACAACCTCAACCTGGGCGAGTGCGCTCGCATCTGGAAGGGGGGATGCATTATCCGAGCTCGCTTCCTCAACAAGATCAAGCAAGCCTTTGATGAGAATGCCCAACTGCCTAAC